>CANGUQ010000167.1 GCA_947456915.1 Betaproteobacteria bacterium | reverse complement strand
CGGCGACGCGGCGCAGCCGGGCGCTTGGCGGCAGGCAGCGATGCACGCGCGGCCTGCACGCGCTCGCGGCGGACTTCCTTGGCGTCGGCGGTGACCGGCCGGTAGATCTCCACGCGGTCACGGTCCCGCAGGCGATGGTCGAGTTCGACCGCCCTGCCCCAGACCCCGACCTGCGCCGTCTTCGGATCGAGATCCGGGTGCTGCTCGAGCAGTCCGGAACGGCGAATCGCCTGCGCCACGGTCGTGCCCTCGTCGACCGTCAGTGCGATCAGAGTCTGCCGCTGCGGCAGCGCGTACACCACTTCAACTCGAAAATCACTCATTGTTTGCCGTAGACCTGTTCGGCCCGCTTCACGAACGCATCGACGAAGGTGTTCGCGATGTGATTGAACACCGGTGAAAGCAACTTCTCGAGAATCCGACTCGCAAATTCGTAATGGAGGCGGAATTCGATCTTGCAAGCCTGCTGTCCCAGCGGCTTGAAACGCCACGAGCCATCCAGCCTGCGGAACGGCCCGTCGACCAGCTGTACCTCTATCGACTCCGGCTCGCGCCGGGTATTTTCCGTGGTGAAGCTCTGCCGCACGCGGTGGTAGTCGATGATCACCGTCGCCCGCAACTTCGCCGCCCCCCGGTCTGCGACCGAACTGCCGCCGCACCAGGGCAGGAACGCCGGATAGTCCTCGACCTGGTCGACCAGCCTGAACATCTGCTCCGGCGTGTACTGCACCAGAACCGACTTCTCAACCAGAGCCATGCACTCGATCCGTTTTGCCCTGCCGCCGCCGCGAAACCGGTCGTGCGCTGCACCGCGGCGGTGCACGATCCCCGCCTGGCAGCGACAGGAATCGAGTCGTTGCCGGATCGGCGCCGCGCTGGCAGACAGGATTGCCATGCAACCGACTACAAGTGCGGACCACCCGCAGAAAAGGCCAGTAGAATAACGGGTTTCCGAGATTTTCTCACCCCCTTCCGGGCAGCTTTTTTGCTGTCCCGGGCCGTTTTTCTGCGTTACTTACTATCCTGACGGTCATTTCAGCATCACTGCCCTGACGTGACTTTCAGGTTGAATGCGGCTGCGCGATACCGGCCGGCGTGCGGCAATGCGACGGGTTGCCCGCTGGCGGTAACCGCGCCTCGCTCCCCGTCCGCCGCAGCGCGCCCTCCATCGGGTCATCGGCCCACGCGCGGCGACGCCGCCGCTCCCGCCCGCCTGTCGAACGGAATCCCATGCGTCTGGCCGAGAACCGCAAAGCCGGTCACGATTACTTCATCGAGGAGCGCCTCGAAGCCGGTCTCGCCCTGATGGGCTGGGAGGTGAAGGCGATCCGCGCCGGCCGCTCGCAACTGAAGGAGGCCTATGTGATCCTGCGCAACGGCGAGGCGTTTCTCGTCGGCTGCCACATCAGCCCGCTCACCTCGGCCTCCACCCACGTCGAGACCGATCCCACGCGCACCCGCAAGCTGCTGCTGCATGCAGCAGAACTCGACCGGCTGATCGGCCGCGTCGAGCGCGCCGGCTACACGCTGGTGCCGCTCGACCTGCACCTCACCCGCGGGCGGGTGAAGCTGGAGATCGGACTCGCCAAGGGCAAGAAGCAGCACGACAAGCGCGCTGCCGAGAAGGATCGCCAGTGGCAGCGCGAGAAGCAGCGACTGCTGCGCGCATGATGGGTGCGCTCGCCGCGCGCCGGCCTCTCATATCGCAACAGGGTAGGTCCAGGTGGTCCGTACGCTCTTCTTCCTGAACATAGCCGGCTTCTGGTGCCAGCTGTTCTACAACGACCTGCTGCTCACGTGGTTCGCGCTGTGGCCGCCCGGCCCGCAGAACGCGCCGCACTTCGCCCTCTGGCAGCTGGTGACCTACAGTTTCCTTCACGGCAGCACGCTGCACCTGGCCGTGAACATGCTGGCGCTGTGGATGTTCGGGCGCGATGTCGAGCGGGTGCTGGGTGCGCGCCGCTTCCTGCGCTACTACCTGCTGTGCGTGGTGTCGGCGGCGATCCTGCAGCTGATCGTCGCGTGGTCGAGCGAGACGCCTTATCCGACGGTGGGCGCCTCGGGCGGTGTATTCGGCCTGCTGCTCGCCTACGGCATGTTCTTTCCGCACCGCAGGCTGCTGCTGCTGTTTCCCCCGATCCCGATGCCGGCGTGGCTGTTCGTCACGCTGTACGCGCTGCTCGAACTGGTGCTCGGTGTGACCGGTACGCAGGCCGGGGTGGCCCACTTCGCGCACCTGGGCGGGATGCTCGGCGGGTATCTGGCGCTGCAGCTGGGGCGGCGAAGGCCGCGCTGAGACTGCGCCTGACCAGCGCGAGTTGCTCAGCGCTCGGGCAGCCCCGCACGTGCGGCCTGCAGCCGATCGCGATAAGCCTCCATCATGTTCTCCAGATCGACGCGCCTCAGGGCAAGCAACGGTTCGTTGCGCCGCATGGCCTCCAGCACTGTCACGCGACCCAACTGATCCAGAAGTTCCAGCCCGAACGCGTGGAGCCTGTCGCTCTGTGCTTCGCACTGCGCAAACGCGCGGCGGCTCGCCATGAGTTCCTGCGCAGCGCGACTACCCTCCTGGGTGCGCGCCCGCACCGCGGCGTCGAGTTCGCTACCGTGCGTCCGAGCGACTTCGAGCTGGCGCGCGAGGGCTCGGATCTGATCACCCAGTTCGACCGCCTCCCGGGTCGCCGCCTCGCTGGACTTGCGCCAGGTATCGAGCTCGGTGCGCAGCCCTGACAGCTCTTCGCTCTGGCGCCTGCGCTCGGTGGCCGCCGCCGCACGCGTACTCGACAACGCCTGCTCCGCCTGCTTCATTCTGCCTGCAGCCTCGGCGCGCTCGGCGATCAGTTGATCACGCTCCTTCGCCACGCGGGCAAGCTCGCCCTGCGCAGCCTGCAGCCGGCGCATGGCCTCGCGCTCGCGCGCATCCTTCTTCGTATCCTGCGCGCTGGCCGGGGCCACCAGCGTCAGCAGCAGCGCCAGCACAGCGGCGAGAGTGGTGCGGCCGCTGCGCCGCGCACCGATCGATACGCGCAACGCCTCGCGAGGCTCAGAAGCGCGCATTGAGATCCACCTGGAAAACGTCAATCGACAGCGGCGGCCCCTTGATCTCGCTCGCGCTGAGAAAGCGCGTAGTGATCCAGACGTTGCGGTCCAGGCCGTAGCTCGCGCCGAGATAGTAGCCGCGGTTGTTGGTACCACCGAGGCCGAAGGCGGGATCGTTGAATGCATCGACCACCGAGTCGCTGCCAAGCCGGCGATAACCGCCGAAGAGCTGCCAGTCGCCGCGGCTGCGCATGCTGGCCATACCCACCGAGAGGCGGCCTTCGAAGCCGTTGCTGCCCGATGCCGGCCCAAGCTGGCTGGGCAGCAGGCCGGTGCGGCGCTGGATCGAGGCTTCGTCGTACGCGAGGTTGCGTACCCAGTCGAGCGCGAGTTGTACGGTCACCGGATCGAAGTGGGTGAACGACAGCAACGCGGAGACGTTGGATACGCGAAACTCCGACGCAAGGCCGTACAGCGGGCTGGCAAAGGACACCGCCGGGTCAGCGATGTTGAATGTCGTGTTGCCCTTCTGGCGGAATCGCGCCTGGGATTGACCATAGGTCGGCGAGCCGGCGACGAACGAACCCACAGGCTCGCGCGCACCGACAAGGTTGCGAAAATCATACAGTGCGGCACCGGTGCGAACCTGGATCTCCGGCGTCACCTGCCATTGGAAGCCCGCCTGCACACCTGTCAACCAGCGATCGCTCGAACTGGCCTCGCGCTCTTCCAGTGGAAACGCGCCCACGGTGACAAACGGCGCGAAGGTGGGCGTGACCTGCGGACGGATCGAGGCGGCAACGCCTTCGAAACTCAGGTCGGCCGCCCACACCGTCTCGCTGGGCGCGAAGAACGGGTTTGCGATGCGACCGCCGGTGATGGAAAGCCACGACCGGTTGTCGTAGCGCAGGAATGCGCGATCGAGCAGGATCGAGGAACGGTTGAAGTAGCGTCCCATGGTCTGATTCGTCGACACCGGGCTATCGATACTGCCGGTGGTCAGCCGCACGCCTGCGCTCCAGCTCGGAGACAGGTGCGCAGTGGCACCAAAGCGTCCGCGCAGCAACATGCGCTCGCGATCGACCAGCGTGTTCGCGGCATTACCCTGAGGAAAATAGCCGGGGGGAAACTGGAATGCCGCAGCGTTGGTATCGTTGAAGCGATCGATCTGCGAGCGTACCCGCACGTCACCTTCGAGCGTGATCGTGTCCAGCCATTCGGGCAAAGCCTCGGGCACGCCCCAGCGCTCCTTGCGCGCGCGCGCGATGATCTCCTCGCGCAACTGCGCACGGATCTCGTCGCGCACGCTTTGCGGCACGTAGGGCACACGCACGACCTGCGGATCACCTGCGCGCACTGCACCGGTGGTAGTGGCAGCACCTGCCACCGCCGCACCTGCGGTTGCGCCGGCCACGGCACCAGCCACCGGCGCCTCGGCGGCTGCACGCGCTGCCTTCGCGCGCACCTCGGCATCGCGGATCAACGCTTCTGCGCGATCGCGCGGCAACAGGCCCTGCTCGACCAGCGCGCGGATCAGGTTCATCGTGGTGTCGCGCAGCGCTTCGAGCTCGGCGCGTTCGTTCGCGCATGCGCCGGTAGCGAACACCGCCAGTACCGCGGCAGCGATCGTGTTCAGCGTTCCTGACTTCATCACAGTGATCTCCGAATCGACTTCTGAAGGTTCGGGTGCGGGGCCCTTTCGCGCGCCTCGCGCCGGACTGCGCGCCTTCGTGCTTATCGAGAAAGCGCCACCGGCGCGAAGCGCCCGCCGCTACCCGGTCAGCCTCGACGTGATCCGCAGTCGTACAGGCTGCGGCATGTTTTCCGGAGGGGGCTCACGCAGTGGCAGCATCTCGGACAGTGCCGCACGGATCAGCTTGTCTCGCTCTGCATCACCCGTGCTGCCGACCACCTCAACGCGCGAGATCGCGCCCTCGCGTGTGAGCCACACCCGAACCACGGCGCGGTAATCGCCATCGCGCAGCTTTGCGTTGCGCGTGATCTCGTCCTGCACGCGGTTCTGCAGCATGGACGTATAGGCATTGAACGCGATGCGCGACACGCCTGTACCCCCCAGGCCGCCGGAGCCTTCCTTGCCCAGCGTGGTGGCGTCGCGACCGCCCTGTCGCGCTGCCAGATTGAAGCCGTCCGCGCCCGCGCTGCCCGCCGCATCAAGGCCGAGATTCGGCGCCGGTGGCGGTTCGTTCTGCGCCTGCTGCGGCTGCGGCGTGGGCGGCGGTGGTTCGTTGACCTTCACCTCCTCGCGCGGCTTGACCTCCGGTGGCCTGGGTAGTTCCTTGGGCGGTGGAGGAGGTGGCGGCGGCTTCACCAGCTGAATCTGCTGCACCACCCGCTTCTTTGCCGGCTCGCCGGGCTTCGTCAGGCTGTGCACCAGCAGCCACGCCGCTGCCACCACGAGCAGCAGTCCGGCACCGGTCAGCGCGTAGCCCAGGGCGCGAGGCATGGTCGGCTCGCCGTCTGCCTCAGCGCACCACGCGCTGGGTCACAAGACCGAGCTGCGTGATCTCCAGCCGTCCAAGCAGGTCGAGCACATCGACCACCTTGCCGTACTGGATACCGGCATCACCCTTGACGATCACCGGAAATTCCGGATTCACCGCCTTGTGCTGGCGCAGCATGTTCTCCAGCTCGGCGAGCGTCACCGGAAAGCTGTCCAGATACATCTGGCCGTTCTCGGCGATGGTGATCGCGCGCGTGCTGGGTTTGGCGAGACTCGGCGCATTGCTCGCCTTCGGCAGGTTGACCTTGATTCCCTGCACCGAGGCGGTGGTGAGAATGATGAACATCACCAGCAGCACGTAGGCCAGATCGAGCATCGGCGTGATGTTGATCTCGTCGTAGACGGCATTGTCTTCCTGGACTTGCATAGAAGGCTCCGGTCAGGGGATCAGCGCGAGTAGCGCTCGGCGATGCGGCTCATCAACTCCTCGACGAACACCTGCATGTCCGCGTTGATCGCCTTGATCCGCGTGGCGAGATAGTTGTAGCCAAACAGCGCCGGAATCGCGACGGCAAGCCCGGCGCAGGTGGCGAGCAGCGCTGAGGCGATACCTGGCGCGATCGCGTTCACGTTCACGTCGCCAGCGGCAGCCACGGCGGCGAAGGTGATCATTACGCCGATCACCGTGCCCAGAAGTCCGAGGAACGGCCCGCCGGAGATGGCGATGGTGAGCATCACCATCTGCGCGTTCAGGCCGTGGTTCTCGCGCACGAGCCCACCGCTGACCGTCGAGCGGATCGCGCCCAGCGTCTGCGGCGAGAACTCCGCGTTCGCATCGGGCGGAGCCGCAACGATCTGCGCACCGACGCTGCCAGAGCGCGCACTCGCAGGCGGCAGCTCCAGCCTGCGCTTCACTTCGGCCATGCCGATGCGGTAGAGCCGGAACAGCGACGAGCGGGAGAACTCGGCCTGCGCACCTTCCATCACATTCAGATCGCCGCCTGCCTTGCCAAAGACAGCGAGGAAACGCCGATTGTCGCGATCCATGCGCGCGATGTAGATCGTCTTGGTGACCATGATCCAGATCGCCAGCACCAGCATGAGACCGCAGATCACGATCACCACCCATGCATCGACTGTCAGCGCGTCAACCAGCACACCAAGGTAGCTGTGGCCGCCTGCAGCACCGCTGCCATCCTGCTCTGCATCACCATAGACGAGCAGACTGGCCGCTGCGCCCTGACCGGAGAAAGCGAGACGGATCGCATCGAGCGGCCGAGCCACTGCAGCCAGCGTCACCTCGTCGATTTCACCGCGCAGACCGGTACCGATGACCACCGGTCCGGCGAGCGCGATGCCAGAGGCGACGGTACTCGCGGCTTCATTTCCATCCACCACCAGGATCAGTCGCCCCGTGCCGAACACGGCTGCCAGATGAGCCCAGTTCCCCGCACTCAACGCCGTCGGCGCTGCAGCCTCCACTGTCCTGCCTGCGATACTCAGCCGAGCCACTGGCCGCCCCTGCACTATCATGAGCGCGAGTTGCGCGCGCGCAGCATCACCGAACGCGAGCACGGTCGCATTAGCGCTCGCCTCGGTGCTGCGTACCCACGCAGTCATCGTCGCCCCGGCATCCGCTGGCGCGGCAAGCGAGGGCGCCGGCGCGATCACGATGCGCTGTGTGCCGTCGAAGCTCGCGGCTCCGGCGAGCACGCCCGCTGCGCCGAGCTTCGCACTGGACTCGGACGCGTGGTGCGCATACGCCGTGGCATCGCGCGGACTGCCCGCTGTATCGCTCAGATGCAGGCTCAGCAGTTGCGGGGTGTCGAACGAGCCCCTGGCATCGTCGCCTGCCGCCGCCTTTTCGTTACCGTAGTACATCCAGAACGTCTCGCCGGTGGAACCGCCCGATACGCGCGGCACCTGCACCCAGATCACCGCGAGCTCGTTGGTGGCATCGAAGCGCTCGATGTGAAACTTCAGCGGCGTCTTGTCGTCGCCCGCAACGAAACGCAGATCCGACCCGTCCGGCTTCGCATCGAGGAACCCGAAGTTGCCTGTATTCAGGCGCACGGCGATCAGCGCAGGCACGATGGCCTCCTTTGTCGCCGCGCCCGTGCCGCTCGTATTGAGCTTGATCGACTTGCGATACGACCAGTCGGTGTTCCACCACGCGTGCACCGTTCCGCTCAGGCACAGCACGAACAGCAGCAACATCGAGGACAAACAGCGCATGGGGAACCCCTTGTTCGGATGAGCGTGATCAGTCACCGAGACCGATGATTTCGACGGT
>CANGUQ010000166.1 GCA_947456915.1 Betaproteobacteria bacterium | reverse complement strand
CTCGCCGAAGCTGCAGCGCGACGCATCGAGCAGGCGCGCGCGCAGGCGCCGTTTGCCGACGTGGCCGATCTCGCACGCCGCGCGCAACTCGATCGCGGCGAGATGAATGCGCTCGCAGCCGCCGATGCGCTTGCATCGCTTGCCGGACACCGTCGCGATGCGCTGTGGCAGACGCTCGGGGTGGAGGCCGACACCGCGCTCACCCGCGCGCCGCGCGACCCGGTACAGGCCTCGCTGCTCGCACCGACCGAGGGCGAAGACGTGGTGCTCGATTACGCGACGCTCGGGCTCACGCTGCGCCGCCATCCGCTGGCACTGCTGCGCCCGCATCTCGACAGGCGTCGGCTCGCCACCGCCGAACAGGTGCGCAATGCGCGCAACGGCCAGACGATGCGCGCCTGCGGCATCGTCACCTGCCGCCAGCGTCCGGCCACTGCCAGCGGCGTGGTGTTCGTCACGCTGGAGGACGAGACCGGCTACATCAACGTCGTGGTGTGGCCGGCGATCGTCGAGCGGCAGCGGCGCGAACTGCTCGGCTCGCGGCTGATGACCGTGTACGGCCAGGTGCAGAAGGAGGGCGAGGTCGTGCACCTGGTGGCCGGACGGCTGGTCGATGACACGCGGCTCCTGGGGGCGCTGGTGGTGCCGTCGCGGGAGTTCGGCTGAGGCTGCTGGCCCGCCCCAGGACGTGATCGCGCCAGCAGGCAGTGGCGCAGTCGAGCGTGCCGGTACACACTTCGCCTCTGCCGGCGCAGGCTGTCCGCGCGCGCCGACTCGCTGCGCAGACGTACCGGGTCACGCGCGCGGCTCGGAGCGCCTGCGCCTGCCGTCCCCTGCAGCCCCGGTCGCCGGTGAATCCTGCCTGCGCCGCTTCCACCCCGGAGCCCCTCGATGAACGCACCCGCCAGCCCCGCCGGACCCACGCCCGCTGTCGAAGGGGCTTCGCCCCTGACGCAGGCCGACATCGACCAGCGCGTGTTCGATCTTTACGACGAGTACTGCCACGGCCGCATCGACCGGCGCGAGTTTCTTGCGCGCGCAGCCGCGGTCACCGTCGGCGGGCTGGCGATGGCGCACGCACTGCTGCCGCAGTACGCGAAGGCGCAGACGATCGCCTTCACCGATCCGCGCATCCGCGCCACCTACATCACCTACCCGTCGCCCGGCGGCAACGCCGAGCAGATTCGCGGCTATCTGGTCGCACCCACCGGCAAGGGACCGTTCCCGGCGGTGCTGGTGATCCACGAGAACCGCGGCCTGAACCCGTACATCGAGGACGTGGCCCGACGCGCGGCCGCCGAGGGCTTTCTCGCACTCGCCCCGGACGGCTTGTCGCCGTTGGGCGGCTATCCGGGCAACGACGACGACGGCCGCACGCTGCAGGCCAGGCTCGACCAGGGCCGGTTGCGCACCGACATGCTCAATGGTGCGCGCTTCCTGAAGTCGCACGCACTGTCCAGCGGACGTCTGGGCGTGACCGGCTTCTGCTGGGGCGGCGGCACCACCAACTTCCTCGCCACCGTGATGGGCGACGCGTTGCAGGCCGGTGTGCCGTACTACGGCGCAGCGGCAGCGACCGAAGCGGTGCCGAAGATCCGCGCGCCGCTGCTCGTGCACTACGCCGAGAACGATCCGGGCATCAACACGCTGCGTCCGGCGTTCGAGGAAGCGAAGAAGGTGGCGAATGTGCGCTTCGAGTCGTTCGTCTATCCGAACACGCAGCACGGCTTTCACAACAACTCCAAGCCGCGCTACGAGCCGGCGGCGGCGAAGCTGTCGTGGGACAGGACGATCGCGTTCTTTCGCAAGACGCTCGTCTGACCGAGAACCAGGGTCGGACCACGGGAGACGCTCAGTGTGGTCTGACCCCTTCGGAGCAACGGAAACGCGGGGCGAGGCCGGGCTACGCTGCCGCAACGTGGTCTGATCCCGCTTTCTGACCCCGGCGCAGTTCCACCGAGGCGGTCCCGGCGGACTCAAACGTCGAACTTCACGCCCTGCGCGAGCGGCAACGCATCTCCGTAATTGATCGTGTTGGTCGCCCGTCGCATGTAGGCCTTCCACGCGTCCGCCGCCGGTGTCTTTTTCGCCACCGAACGCGCCACCGATCTCCGCGCCCGAGGTGCCGATGTTCACGTTGACGATGCCGCAGTCGGCACCGTCGGCGGCGAGGAAGCGCTCGGCTTCGCGCAGGTCGCGGGTGAAGATCGCGGCGGACAGTCCCTGCGGCACAGCGTTGTTCAGTTCGATCGCTTCATCGAGCGTGTCGTAGCGCAGCGTGTAGAGGATCGGCGCGAAGGTCTCGTGGCACACGATGGCGCTCTGTGCGGGCATCTGCACCAGCGCCGGACGCACGTAGCAGCCGCCCGCACAGCCTTCTGGCTCCACGCGTTCTCCACCACTGACCTGGCCGCCTTCGGCGCGCGCGCCGGTCAGTGCACGCTGCATCTGCTCGTAGGCGGCTTCATCGATCAACGGCCCCACCAGCACGCCTTCGGCGCGCGGATCGCCGACCGGCAGGCGCACGCGCACGTCTTCCAGTCGCTGCACGAGCTGCTCGTGGATCGACGCGTGCGCGATCAGCCGTCGCGTCGTCGTGCAGCGCTGACCGGCGGTGCCCCAGGCGCCGAAGGCGATGCCACGCAGCGCGAGTTCCAGATCGGCGCTGGGTGCGACCACCACCGCGTTGTTGCCGCCCAGTTCCAGCAGCGAGCGGCCGAAGCGTTGCGCGACGCGTGGTGCGAGGGCGCGGCCCATCCGCGTCGAGCCGGTGGCAGAGACCAGCGCTACGCGCGCGTCGTCGCTCAGCAACTCGCCAGCATTCGCGGTGCCGAGCACGACCTGCGACAGGTGCGTGGGTACGTCGATGTCACTGTCGCGCGCCGCCTGATCCAGCAGCGCCTGCGCGGCAAGCGCGCTCAACGGTGTCTTCTCCGAGGGCTTCCACACCAGCGCGTTGCCGCACACCAGCGCGAGTGCCGCGTTCCACGCCCACACCGCGACCGGGAAGTTGAACGCGCTGATCACGCCGACCACACCCAGCGGATGCCACTGCTCCATCATGCGGTGCGACGGACGTTCGCTGGGCAGCGTCAGCCCATGCAGTTGCCGCGACAGGCCGAGCGCGAAGTCGCAGATGTCGGTCATCTCCTGCACTTCACCGGCGCCTTCGGAGGCGATCTTGCCGGTCTCGAGTGTCACCAGCGCGGCCAGGGCCGCCTTGTGCCGGCGCAGCCGCTCGCCGAAACAGCGCACCAGCTCGCCCCGGCGCGGGGCAGGGACCGTGCGCCAGGCGAGGAAGGCCGTCTGCGCGCGGGCGATGGCGGCGCTGACTGCCGCGCCGTCATGCGCAGGCAGGGAGGCCAGTGTGCTGCCGTCGATCGGCGAGCGCACGGTCAACGTTGTGGACGCAGCCGCGGCGGGGGAGGCGGTGCCAGGAAGCGTCACGCCGAGTTCGCGCAGCAGCGGTTCAATTGCGGCCGAGCAGGGGAGCGGGGGGCGCACAGGCATCGTCGTAATCATCTCGGTCAGAAAAGTGGGCTCAGACCACGTTACACAGCTTAGTGTGATCGGACCTGACTTTCGATGTGGCCTGACCCCGCTTTCCCGACCCCACCTTCGATGTGGTCTGACCCCGCTTTCCCGACCCCACCTTCGATGTGGTCTGACCCCGCTTTCCCGACCCCACCTTCGACGTGGTCTGACCCCGCTTTTCCGAAAGCGTTTTCGGGCCCGCCGTAGGCGGCACCGAATCGGTTGGCGAGAAAATCGGGCAGCGCAATCTGCTCCTGGCGGATGAAGCCGCGCTGCGGCAGATGTCCCGCGCGAAACAGGTCGACGGCGGTGCACACACCGGCTGCGGTGGTGATCTGGATCGCCGAAAGCGCGCCGTCGCCTGCTTTCTCGACCACGCTTGTGCCGGCGGTCGTACTGGCGTTCGTGCCCGCGCGCGCAAACACCTTGCGCACGAACACATCCTGCACCAGCGCACCCTTGCGCAGTCCGCTGGCGCCGACGAACACCAGCACCACATCCTGCATCGTCGCCGGCACCGCGCGGCGCAGCATCGCCTTCAGTGTCGCTGCATCATCGCGCAGGCGCAGATCATCGAGCAGCGTGCGCATCAGCTCGCGGTGGCCGGGGTAGCGCACCGACTTGTAGTCGAGCGTGCGCACGCGGGCCGCCAGCGTCTCGCACAGCGTGCCCAGTCCGCCCGAGGTATTGAACGCCTCGTAGTCGACCCCGTCGAGCGCGAAGCGCTCCAGACCCTCCAGCGGCTGCAGTTCGGCGTGTGCACCGTCGTGGATCGCCTCGCACGGGTGAAGGTACTCGTTGATCAGTCCGTCCACGCTCCAGGTCAGGTTGTACTTGAGCGCATTGTTCGGATACACCGGCAGTGCACCCACGCGCAGCTTCAGATCGAGCAGCGTGTCGAAGCCCTGCGCCAGATGATGCGCGGCGATGCCGATGAAGCCCGGCGCGAGTCCGCACTGCGGCATCAGCGCGCTGCGCGCGTCGTGCGCGAGGGCTCGGATCGCGCGTGTGGCGGCGACGTCTTCGGTCAGATCGAAGTAGTGCACACCGGCTGCCGCGGCCGCTTGCGCGACTTCGATTGCGCGATCGAACGGCAGCGCGTTGATGACTGCGTCGTGACCGGCGAGCGCGTCGTCGATCGCGGCGCGGGTGGCGAGCGCACTGACGCGCGTGGCGATGCCCTCGTTGGCGAGCGGGGCAAGGGCCGCCGGATCGCGGTCGAACACGGTGACGCGATAGTCGCCGCAGGCGGCGAGCAGACCGGCGATCGTGGTGCCGATATGGCCGGCACCGAACAGGGCGATGCGCATGGAGGACTCCGGTGGGGCGGGGAGAGGAGTCGCCAAGGCTAGAGGGTTCGGGTGACGAAAAATACAACAATACAGACGAAATAGTGACATTTGTAGACGATTCGTCATCAGTAATCGACGAAAGGGCGTATCCTCGATGGTCGTGAACCCCTCAGACGACCTCGACCGCCGCCTGCTCGCGCTGCTTCAGGCCAACGCCCGCACCAGCACCGCCGATCTGGCGCGTGCGCTCGGCGTGGCACGCACGACGGTGGTCGCCCGCCTGCAGCGCCTGGAGCGCGACGGCACGATCGTCGGCTACACCACGCGGCTCGCCCGCGACGCGCGGCATCCCGATGTGCAAGCGCATGTGGGCATCGTCGTCGAGCCCAAGCGCGCACGCGACGTCGTACGCGCCCTGCAGCGCATGCCCGAACTGATCTGGCTCGCCTCGGTCAGCGGCGAGGTCGATTACCGCGCGGTCCTCAGGGCGGAGTCGACGCTACGGCTGGATGCGCTGCTGGATGAGATCGGGGACGTCGATGGCGTCGTGCGTACGACAACTTCGATCGTGTTGGCCGTGAGAGTAGATCGCGTGTAGCAGCGACCGCCCCGTTCGACGCTTGCCGGGAGCGACGGGAACTTCTGACGCGGTTCGTGATCTCGCATCGGGCTTCTGCCGACGAGCGCGTCGAGTCGAGTGCGGGGCATCCACTGCTTCAATTGTTTCATCGACCACCCAGTGATCGACATTCTCGATACTCCGGCCGATCGTGAGCGAGCTCGCCTCCGCGAGCAGCAGATCTGGCGCACGGAAGGGAAGCGATTGGGATGGGCGCTATTGGCTGGAGTCAGCGTCGGCGTGCCGCGCCCATTGTCTTGCCTACCCACCATCTTCTGTCCGGGGACGTCATGCTCTATCTCACCGGCGCGCTCGTCGCCGTAGCATGGTTGCTCCGGACGGTCGGAACTCATTTGGTCAACAAGGCTGTACCGCCTGACATCCGGTCGATCCTTCAGGAGAGCGAAGTCGAACGAGTGATCGCGTTGTCATTACCTTCGCCGCAAGCTCGCCGCTGTTTCGCCTCGTTTCATGTCGCGGGGCTCTTGGCCTTCGGCGCTTCTGGTTTTCTCCTGGGCGCCGCGATAGGCACGCTGGTCGGCATCCTTGTGCATACGTGACAAGTTCAGCGCGTCGCGCCAGCCCAGAGGGCCGTCGGCGTTGCACTACAACTCGTCTTGCCGAGTCTGCGCCGGACGATCTCTACCCGAGGCAACCCGCCAGCGCCTGTCCCCGCCATCCGTCCAGTTCCGCCGGTCGCTCCTCGCGCACCCACGCCTCCAGCAGCCGCCGCGGGCACAGCAGCGCCGGCGGCAGATCCAGCTCGGTTGCCCGCGCCGCCGCGCGCGTACGCGCTTCATTCATCCGCGCCGCCGCCTCGCCGCGAATCGGCGCCGGGATCGGGGGCACCTCGACCTCTTCGGGCGCGAGCGGCGCGCTGAGCAGATCGAACAGCGTGCCGATCTCGCGCCTGGGAAAACTGCGCTGCCCGCGCAGCCGTTCGGCAAGCGCGTTCGCATCCGCAGGCGGTGTCTCGATCAGACTCCCCGCCAGTGCGTTGTCGAAGATCCATGCGCGCGGCCGATCGATGCGTCGCGCCAGCGCTTCCCGCCAGCGCAGCACGCGGCGCAGTCGGGCCTGATGCTCGGGGGCGAGCCGCCACAGCGAGGTGAAGGCCAGATGTGGTTGCAGGTCATCGGCGCCGGAGCTCGCGCACAGCCTGTCGCAGTCCTCCTGGAACCACGCGCGCATCGACCGGCTGGCCAGCCGCGCTTCGAGCTGTTCATGCAATGCCGGCAGGTGCACGACATCGGCCGCGGCGTAGACGAGCTGCTGCGCGCTCAATGGCCGCTTCAGCCAGTCCGAGCGCGTCTCGCCCTTGGCCAACTCCACACCCGTCAACTCCGCCACCAGCCGCTGGTAGCCCAGCCCCGGTCCGAGCCCGGCAAACGCCGCCGCGATCTGGGTGTCGAACAGGCCGACGATCGGCGGCTCGCCGTCCGGGGCAAGCGGGGCCAGTGCGATCAGGTCCTCGCTCGCACTGTGCATGATCACGACGCGGCCGGGACGGCGCACGCGCTCGGAGAGTGTGCGCAGGTCGACCTTCGCCTTCGGGTCGATCAGCACGGTCTCCGCCCCGACCTGCACCTGCACCAGCGCGAGTTCGGGCCAGAACGTGTGCACACGCATGAACTCGGTGTCCAGCCCGAGCGCCGGGGCCGCGTCCCAGCGGGCAAGCAGCGCGACGAGCGCTGCGTCGCTGTCGATCCACGCCATGGATACGCCTGCGGAGCCGGTGCCGGTGCCGCGCGCGGCGGGCTCGGCGCCGGGGCCAGGTGCAGTGTTGCCGGAGTTGCCGGAGTTGCCGGAGTTACCGGAGTTGCCGGAGTTGCCGGAGTTGCCGGAGTTGCCGGAGTTGCCGGAGTTGCCGGAGTTGCCGGAAGCTTCAGTCATGGTCGATGATAACTGTCCCGCCGCGCGCGCAGGGCGGTCGCGGCGCGCTGTCTGCCCTACGCTTGCCCGGCTGGCGAGGTGCGCCGGCCCGCACCCGGGCCGCACCTCGCGCGGCATCGGCAGCGCCCCTGGAGGCAGGCAGGTCCGTCGCCTTGGCGCGCACCCGGCCTTGTCGCTACACTTGCGCCCGCGTTAGGTTTGGCCCACTCCGCTGGGTGTCAGGTAAGCGCCGACTTCGGTGCCCGCGTCGTTCGGAATCGGCGCGTGCGCCGGCAGCCGATGCCCCTGCACTCGGCACCGGGCATGACCAGCGGCAGGCAGGATGCTGCCGCAACGCTGACCCTGCAGCGACGTTTCCGGAACACAACGGCACCAGACCCGTATACCGAGGAGACCTCAATGGCCGACGCTTCGAGCAAGTCCCGCGCGCGTACCGCGGCGCCCACTTCCGCCACT
>CANGUQ010000165.1 GCA_947456915.1 Betaproteobacteria bacterium | reverse complement strand
GCCACACAGCGCGCCCGACATGCAGCCGCAGGCGTACGCAGTGCCGGCGGGTGCGGTCGCCGTGCGTGCGCCGATGATCGGCACCTTCTACCGCGCGCCGCAGCCCGGCGCAGCGCCGTTCGTCGACGTCGGCAGCCGCATCGAGGCTGGCGCGACGCTGTGCATCATCGAAGTGATGAAGCTGATGAACACGGTGCAGGCCGAAGTCGCAGGCACGGTGCGCGAGATCCGCGTCGCCGACGCACGACCGGTGAGTGCCGGCGAGGTGCTGATCGTGATCGATCCGCAGGCCTGAGGCGATGGCCACGCGCCGTGGATCCTCGGACCGGACGACGCAGCGCACGGCGCGAGCGCCCGCGGCAGCGCAGCGCCCGGCACGAACGGACGCACCGGCGAAGCGGCCGGTGCCGGGACTCGATGCGATCACGCCGCCGACACGAGCGCGCGTGGCGCCCGGACAGCGGACGCACGTTCGCGATGCGGTGCAGCCCACTGCACCAGCACCCGAGCCGGACAGGCGGCAGGCGCAGACGCCGGTGACCGCGAGGCCTGCCGCTGCGGCGCGACGTGGCCTCGCCCCCCCGGGCGCCTCGACGCGGGAGCGCCATCGTCGCCCGCACGCTGCGCGCAGCGTCGAGTTCATCGACGTCACGCTGCGCGACGCGCACCAGTGCCTGTGGTCGACACGCATGAGCACCGAGATGATGACGCCGATCGTCGGGGAGATCGACCGCGCCGGCTACGCGTACATCAACATCCTGGGCGGCGCGGTGTTCGACGTCTGCGTACGCTTCCTGCACGAGAGTCCGTGGCAGCGCATCGCCGCGCTGACCTCGCGCTTCACCACGCCCTGCGACGGCCTCACGCGCGGGCAGAGCCTGTACACGTTCGAGCTGTTCCCCGATGACGTGGTCGAGCTCAACATGCAGCGGCTCGCCGCGCACGGGATCGCGCGCGTCACCGTCTACGATGCGCTCAACGACAATCGCAACCTGGAGTCGTCGATCCGCGCCGCGCACGCCTGCGGCATGGCGGTGAATGCGATGGTCGTGTACGCGGTGAGCCCGGTGCACGACGACGCCTACTTTGCGCAGCGCGTACGCGAGCTCGTCGCGCTGGGCGCGGACACGATCGCGCTGAAGGATCCCAGCGGTCTGCTGCTGCCCGAGCGCGCGGCCACGCTGCTGCCGGCGTTTCGCGCCGCCGCGGGTCGCGTGCCGGTGGAACTGCACTCGCACTGCCAGTCCGGGCGTACGGTCGAGGTCTACGCGCATGCAATCGGCGCCGGCTTCCGCTATCTGCAGACCGCCACCACGCCGCTCGCGAACGGCGCCTCGCTGCCGCCGGTGGAGGCGGTAGCCGGGCGCGCTGACGCGCTCGGCGTCGCGCACCGCCTGCAGTCACAGCCGCTGTCGCGCGTGCGCGAGTATTTCCACTGGCTCGCGCTGCGCGAAGGCAAGCCTCTGGGCAGGCCGGCACGATTCGATCCGGCGCAGTGGGAACACCAGATTCCCGGCGGCATGATCAGCAATCTGCGCTCGCAGCTCGAGACGATGGGTATCTCGGACAAGCTGCCGGCGATCCTCGAAGAGACCGCGCGTGTGCGCGAGGATCTGGGCTATCCGATCCTGGTGAGTCCGTTCGCGCAGTACATCGTCACCCAGGCCGTGCTCAACGTCGTGCAGGGCGAGCGGTACCGGACGATCCCCGACGAGGTGAAGAAGTATGCGCAGGGCGCCTACGGGCGTCTGGCAGCGCGGCCGTCCGAGGCGTTTCTCGCGCGCGCGCAGATCGAGCCTGGCGTACTCGCCCGCGAGCGCGCGGGCGCACGCATCGAACCCTGGCTGCCGCGGCTGCGCCGGGAACTGGGACCGCATCTGGACGATGACACGCTGCTGCTGCGCGCGTTCTACTCCGCCGATCTCGTCGCCGCACTGGTACCGCATCCGCCGCAGCTGCCCGAGCGCACGACACCGCTGGCCGAACTCGTGCGCTATCTGGGCGGGCGCCGCGACATCGCGCGCGGGCACATCCGGTTCGCCGGCGCACAGATCAGCTTCGGCACGTAGCGGCTTGCCGAAAAAGGGGCCAGGCCCCTTTTTCGGTGGTCGGCGGCTCCGGGGAGCCGCGCTTGCGGGGCGCTAGAGCCGCCGGCGTGCCTGCGCGAGCGCGGCACGCACCGCGGTCGGGGCGGTGCCGCCGATGTGGCTGCGGCTTGCCATCGATCCCTCGACGGTGAGCACGGCGAACACGTCCTCGGCGATCACCGGCGAGAACTGCTGCAGTTGCGCGAGCGGCAACTGCGGCAGGTCGCAGCCTGCCTGCTCGGCGTGGCGCACGGCGCGCGCAACCGCTTCGTGCGCATCGCGAAACGGCACCCCCTTGCGCACCAGATAGTCGGCCAGATCGGTCGCCGTGGCGAACCCCCGCGTCAGCGCCGCGCGCATCGCCTCGGGCTTGACGCGAATGCCGCCGACCATGTCGGCGTAGATGGTGAGCGTCATCAGCAGCGTGTCGACGGTGTCGAACAGCGGTTCCTTGTCTTCCTGATTGTCCTTGTTGTAGGCGAGCGGCTGCCCCTTCATCAGCGTGAGCAGGGCGATCAGGTGCCCGTTCACGCGCCCGACCTTGCCGCGCACCAGCTCGGGCACGTCCGGATTCTTCTTCTGCGGCATGATCGAACTGCCGGTGCAGAAACGGTCAGCCAGATCGATGAAGCCGAAGGACGGACTCATCCAGAGGATCAGTTCCTCCGAGAAGCGCGACAGGTGCGTCATCGTCAGCGCCGCTGCCGCGGTGAACTCGATCGCGAAGTCGCGATCGGACACCGCGTCGAGCGAGTTGCGGCACACCTCGGCGAAGCCGAGCGCCTGCGCGACGCGCTCGCGATCGATCGGAAAGCTGGTCCCGGCGAGCGCCGCCGCACCGAGCGGCAGCCGGTTAACGCGCTTGCGGCAGTCGGCGAAGCGCTCGCGATCGCGGGCGAGCATCTCGAAGTAGGCGAGCAGGTGGTGCGCGAACGACACCGGTTGCGCCACCTGCAGGTGGGTGAAGCCCGGCATCGCGGTCTCCACGTGCTCTCCCGCCAGATCGAGCAGCGCGCACTGCAGCGACCGCAGCGCGCCGTCGATCTCGTCGATGGCCGCGCGCAGCCACAGCCGCACGTCGGTGGCGACCTGGTCGTTGCGCGAGCGGCCGGTGTGCAGCCGCTTGCCGGCGTCACCGACCAGCTCGGTCAGGCGGCGCTCGATGTTCAGGTGCACGTCCTCGAGATCGAGCTTCCAGACGAACTCGCCGGCGCGCACCTCGGCGAGGATCGTCGTCATGCCGCGCTCGATCGCCGCCACGTCGTCGGACGACACGATGCCGCACGCGCCCAGCATCCGTGCGTGCGCGAGCGAGCCCTGTATGTCGTACTCGGCCAGCCGCCGGTCGAAGTCCACCGAGGCGGTGTAGCGCTTGACCAGTTCCGACACCGGCTCGCTGAAGCGGCCGGACCAGCCGCCGGTCACGGCCGGCGATGAGGAATTCTCGGGTTGCATCGGAGCGGGACGGGCGTCGACAATGAGAAGATGGACAGCAAGCGCAGAGCACCGGAACAGCCCGAGCAGCTGGTCGCGAAGCCGCCATCGAGTATAGGCGAAATCCCCCCGAGCTCCGCCGCGCGTGCGGCGCGCAGCGCCGATGACGAACTGCCGCGCGCGCGGGCACGACTGCCCGACTGTCGCAACCTCGGCGTGCTGCTGCGCATCCTGCTCGCGGTGAACGCGGCCACGCTCGTGGGTGCAGTGATCAAGACCGAATCGCTGGGCGAGCTCGGCGACGCGCTGATCGAGTTTCCGGCGCTGGTGCAGCCAGTGATGATCCTCACGTTGCTGCTGCTTGCCGCCGCCCAGCCCTGGCTCGACCGGCTGCGCTACGCGATCGGCGCGGTCTGCGTGATCGGCATCACCGCAGCCGTCGTGGCGAGCTTCGACCTGCTGGCCGCGGCGCTCGGCGGCGCCGATGCCTTCGACGTGCTGCCGCGGCATCTGTTCCTCGCCATCGTCGGTGTCGTGGTGCTGCTGATCGGTTTCGACCTGCGCAGCCGCGCACTGTCGCCGGCGCTGGTCGAGGCGCGGCTGCAGGCGCTGCAGGCGCGCATCCGGCCGCACTTCCTGTTCAACAGCCTGAACGCCGTGCTGTCGCTGATCCGCGCCGATCCCCGCCGCGCCGAACACGTGCTGGAAGACCTCGCCGACCTGTTCCGAGCGCTGATGGCCGACAGCCGCGCGCTGTCGACCTTCGCCAGCGAGGTGGAACTCGCGCGCCAGTATCTGGCGATCGAGGCGGTGCGGCTGGGCGAGCGACTGCGCGTGGAGTGGGACGTCGAGCAGATGCCCGGCGAGGCGCGGCTGCCGGCGCTGATCCTGCAGCCGCTGCTGGAGAATGCCGTCTATCACGGCATCGAGCCTGCGCTGGGGCCTGGCACGGTCATCGTGCGCATCTTCCGCGCCGGCAACGAGGTACACGTGATCCTGTCCAATCCGGTGCCGAAGACAGGCGAGCGGCGGCAGGGCAACCGCATCGCGGTGGACAACATCCGCGAGCGGCTGCAGCTGTTCTTCGATGCCGAGGCGCGCATGCGCACGCGCGAACACGAGGGACGCTACGAGGTGAACATCTGCGTCCCGTACACCAGTACCGACCGGCGCGCCTGAGCTGGCGGGTGCGGGGGCAGGCGGCGCGAAGGCCTGCATCCTGCCCGGCCCGGAGCAGGGCCACCGCTCGCGCGGTCACCGCCGCAGCCGAGTGCGAGACCCGCCCCCCGGTACACTCCGCGCGTGCGAGAGCACGGCCAGCGCGCGACGCAGGATCGCGCCCCCGCTACACTCGCGACGAGACGCAGGCGGTCCCCTCCTGCTCTGCGCGCCCACCCCGGCAGCCTGCCCGACACCATGAGCCCTGCCCCCGAATCCCTGCTGCGCATTGCGATCGTCGATGACGAGGCGCCGGCACGCAATCGTCTGCGCGATCTGCTCGTCGACTGCGCGACGAAGGTGCCGCTCGAGGTGATCGGCGAAGCCGCCAGCGGTCGTCAGGCGCTCGAGCTGCTGCAGGATCAGGAAGCCGATCTGGTGCTGCTCGACATCCGCATGCCGGAGATGGACGGCGTGGAACTCGCCGAGCACCTGCTCAAGCTGAAGCAGCCGCCGGCGGTGATCTTCGTTACCGCCTATGACGAGTACGCGGTGAAGGCGTTCGAGCTGAACGCGATCGACTATCTGCTCAAGCCGATTCGTGCCACCCGGCTCGCCGAGGCGCTGGTCAAGGCCCGGGCCGCGGCGCCGCTGCGTGCCGAGCTGCTGCGCGGGCTGTCCGAGGCCCCCCGCCAGCACCTGTCGGTCACCGAGGGCGGCAAGGTGTACCTCGTCCCGGTCGCGGACGTCGTCTACTTCAAGGCGGAGCTGAAGTACGTGACGATCCGCACCGCGCAGCGCGAGTATCTGATCGAGGAATCGCTGACCGCGCTCGAGCGGGAGTTCGCCCAGCGCTTCGTGCGCATCCACCGCAACTGCCTGGTCGCGCGCGAAGCCATCACCGGCTTCGAACGCCTGTCCGGACCCGACGCCGACGCGCACTGGGTGGTCATGCTGAAGGGGCTGCCCGACAAGCTGGCGATCTCGCGCAGGCAGCAGCACATCGTGCGCGAGCTGGCAAGGTAGGGCTCGCGCGGGCAGGCTCGCGCACTGCGCTGTCGCTGCCCTACCCCGCCGTCAGCTGCACCTCCGGCGGCAACGTGCGGTAGTAGCGTGCAATCTCGCCCGGCAGCGTCCACCATGCGTTGTCGCTGTGTGCACACATGTGCGCGAGCGCACGGCGCAGATGCACGATGCGAAACGGCTGGCCGACGATGAAGGTGTGCAGCGACATGCCGAACACGAGTGGCGCTTCGGTCGACCGGCGCGACATCTCGTCGAACTGATCGACCAGCATGTCCGCGTAGTCCGCGGCACTGTGACGGCGGCCGACGATCGCCGGCTGGTCGTTGAGTTCGATCGGATACGGCATCGCCAGGATGCGTCCCGATCCGCCGGGCCCGCCGCGCACCCAGAACGGCTGCTCGTCGCAGGTGCCCCAGTCGAGTACGTAGCTGTAGTTGCTCTCGATCAGCAGATCGGTGGTGATCAGGCTCGGCGTCAGATACGGCGACAGCCAGCCCTGGGGCGCGACGCCATCGGCGCGGGTCATCAGCTCGGTGACTTCGCGCGTCATCCGCCGCTCGACGTCCGGTGCCATGTCGATCGGCCGCTCGGTGCCGTTGGACACGCCGTGGCCGATCATCTCGTCGCCGCGCGCGCGATAGCGCGCGAGCAGCTCGGGGCTGTGGCTGTAGTTCGCGCTGTTGACGATGACGCCGACGTTGATGCCCAGCTCATCGAACAGTTGCGCCAGCCGCCAGCCGCCGACGCGATTGCCGTACTCGCGCCACAGCCAGCTGCGCTGGCTCCACGGACGTGTCTCGCGGTCCAGATCGATGCCGCCGGCGACACCGAACGGGAAGTGCTCGACGTTCAGCGCGATGTAGACGGCCAGTCGCCTGCCTTGCGGCCAGCTGTAGTCGGGCCGGGTGTCGATGCCGGAATACGGATAACGATCGTGGGAGGGAATGTGGGTCATGAATCGCTCGGGATCAGCAGGTTGGCCAGCGACGGCAACTCGGTCGCGTCAGTGCACCGCCGCGCTGCCAGACGAGATCGTGGTCACTCGATGCACGCAAGCAGGCTGATCGCACAATGTATACCGGCTCGGGCCGATCTGCTGCGCACGAAGCTGCCGCACGCTCATCTGTGGGCCCCCGATCGGCCAGCGCAGGCGAGCCGGGGTGCGCGCGATGCGCGTTGCCACTCTGCTGATCCCTCGTTTCCCGATGGTCGAGTCGCTCATCGCCCGTGAGCGCATGACCAATGCACAGTTGACCGCCCGGAGCGCGGAGGAATACAGTGTCAGCAAGCAGAAGACGTCGTGTGACATGCGCAATCGCAGGTGCCGGACCAGGACGGGATACTCCCCATCGGGGCAGTTTCGATGCCGGGAAGCGTGCCTTCCCCCGCATCGTCATGTATCCGGACGGCGCGAAGTTCGGCGTCGCGCGCATTTCAGCGTCGATCCTGAACGCAATGGCCAGGCTCGCGCAGTGGGTGAACGACATGGACGCGGCACGCGAGAAGCTGCTCGGATAGGACCCAGGTGATACCCGCATTACGTACTTCCTCGACAGGCGCGATTCTCTGCGCATTGCTGCAATTCCCCGCACACGCGGCGGATGCATATCCGCAGAAGCCGATTCGCATGGTGGTACCGCAGGCGGCCGGGGGAAACACCGATCTCATCGGCCGCATGGTCGGCGAGCATCTGAACCGCGCGTGGAACGTGTCCGCCATCATCGACAATCGCGGTGGCGCCGGCGGGAACATAGGCAACGAAATCGTGGCGCGGGCTGCGCCCGACGGTTACACGCTGCTCGTCGCCTCGCCCGCGCTGGTCACCAGCCCGGCGCTTTACTCGAAGCTGAGCTACGACGCGACGAAGGATTTTTCCCCCATCGGCATCGCGGCGCTCGTGCCGCAGGTACTGGTCGTCCATCCGTCTGTTCCCGCGAAGAGCGTGAGGGAACTGCTCGAGCTCGCGCGGCAGAAACCCGGCAGCCTCAACTACGCTGCGCCAGGCGCTGGCAGCGGGCCGCACGTGGCCGGTGCGCTCTTCGTGAGCATGGCCAGGGTGAAGATCGAGCACATCGCCTACAAGGGCACTG
>CANGUQ010000164.1 GCA_947456915.1 Betaproteobacteria bacterium | reverse complement strand
GCGCACTGCCCGGGGGCGTCGGCGCGGGCAGCACCGCGCAACCGGCGGCGAGCACGCTCCAGGCGACGAGCACGATCGCGCCGCGCAACGCACCCGCTGCGATCGTCGTGCCCGACCGCGCCGCGCACGACAGCGGCATCGCCGTACCGTCCGCCCCTCGCTCTACCTGTTGTCCAACGAACTGCCTCACGATGGATTCCGGACTTGCGATCCTGCTGCTCGAGGCCGCGCTCGCGCTGGCGCTGCTGCTGGCGATCGTCTGGTGGACGTGGCCGAAGTCGCGCCCTGACCGGTCAGCGCCGCCAGCCGCCGGCGCTGACACCGGCAGTGCGGCCGGACAGGGGGCACGCCCCCCCGACGAGGGCGACCCGCCGCGCTGAGACGGGCGCGCCCGCACCAGGCGCATGTGTGCGGCGGCACCGCGGCCTGCCTGCGCTCAGTGCAGCACGCGCGGTACCGACAGCGTGAACTGCGGGATCGTCGCTTCGAACTGTGTGCCGTCGTCGGCGATCATCTGGTAAGTCCCGCGCATCGTGCCTACCGCGGTGCCGAGCGCCGTGCCGCTCGTGTACTCGAAGCTCTCCTTCGGCGCGAGCCGCGGTGTTTCACCAACCACGCCCGGGCCGCGCACCTCCTGCACCTGGTTGTTCGCGTCGGTGATGATCCAGTGCCGCGACACCAGTTGCGCCGGCACGCCGCCGGTATTGGTGATCGTGATCGTGTAGGCGAACACGTAGCGCGACGCGCTCTCGTCGGACTGCTCGGGAACGTAGACGCTGCGTGCGGCGACGGTGATGTCGTACTTGCTCATGGGTCGGTGCCGGGGGCGGGATGCGTGCGAAAGGACTTGAGCGAAGCATAGCGCGCCGGGGGGCGGAGGGCTCGGCTAAACTACGCCGGGTCACGCCACCGCGCTGACCGCCTCGCCACAGCCGCCGTCCGCCCCGATGCACCTGATTGCGCCCAGCATTCTCTCCGCCGACTTCGCCCGACTGGGCGAGGAGGTCACGCGCGTGCTTGCCGCCGGCGCCGACTGGATCCACTTCGACGTGATGGACAACCATTACGTGCCCAATCTCACGGTCGGACCGCTGGTGTGTCAGGCCATCCGGCCGCTCACCACCGCGCCGATAGACGTGCACCTGATGGTGCAGCCGGTCGATCGCATCGTGCCCGACTTCGCGCGCGCCGGTGCCAGCCTGATCTCGTTTCACCCCGAGGCGTCTCTGCACGTGGATCGCACGATCGACCTCATCCGCGCCGAAGGCTGTCAGGTCGGTCTCGTGTTCAACCCGGCCACCCCGCTCGACGTGCTCGACTACGTGATCCACAAGCTCGACCTGATACTGATCATGTCGGTCAACCCGGGTTTCGGCGGGCAGGCATTCAACCCTGCGGTGCTGCCCAAGGTGCGGGCGGCGCGGGCGCGCATCGCCGCCAGCGGGCGCGCGATCCGGCTGGAGGTCGATGGCGGCGTCAAGGTCGACAACATCGGCGAGATCGCGCGCGCCGGGGCCGACACCTTCGTCGCCGGCTCGGCGATCTTCGGTGCGCCCGACTATGCACAGGTGATTGCCGCCATGCGCGGTGAGCTGGCGAGGGTCGCGGCATGATCCGGGCACGGGCGGTACTGATCGATCTGGACGGCACGCTGGTCGACAGCATCCCGGGGCTCGCGGAGGCGGCCCGGAGGATGATGCTCGAGCTCGGCCTGCCGCCGCTGCCGCAGGAGCAGGTCCGCGACTTCGTCGGCAAGGGCATCGTCAAGCTGGTCGAGCGCGTGCTCACCGGCCGCGCCGACGGCGTGCCCGATCCGGCGCTGTTCGAGCGTGCGATGCCGGTGTACGAGCGACACTACCGGGACACGGTGGCGTGGAACTGTGCGGTGTATCCCGGCGTGATCGCGGGGCTGGACGCGATGACCGCGCGCGGACTCCAGCTCGGATGCGTCACCAACAAGTCCGGCGCGTTTTCCGAGCCGCTGCTCGAGCAGATGGGCCTTGCCCGCTATTTTCCCGTGCGCGTTGCCGGCGACACGCTGCCGGTGAAGAAGCCGGACCCGGCGCCGCTGCTGCACGCGGCGAAACTGATCGGGGTACAGCCTTCGTCGATGGTGATGATCGGCGATTCGGCCAACGACGCGCTCGCCGCACGGCGTGCCGGCTGCCCGGTGATCTGCGTCAGCTACGGCTATCGCGAGGGGGCCGACATCCGCTCGATCGACACCGATGCTATCGTCGACAGCCTGATCGAGGCCGACGGACTGATCGAGACATGACCGAACAGGAATTCAACCGGCTCGCGGCGGAGGGCTACAACCGCATCCCGCTGCATCTCGAGACGTTCGCCGATCTCGACACGCCGCTGTCGGCCTACCTGAAGCTCGCCAGCGCCCCGTACAGCTATCTGCTCGAGTCGGTGCACGGCGGGGAGCGCTTCGGCCGCTACTCGGTGATCGGGTTGCCGGCAGAGGATCGTATCGAGGTGACCGGCAGGCTGTGCCGCGACCTCAGCGGCACGATGGTGCGCCAGCAGGTCGAGACGGACGATCCGATCGAGTTCGTGAAGAGCTACCTCGGCCGGCTGAAGGTCGCTCCCGAGCCTGCGCTGCCGCGCTTCTGCGGCGGTCTGGTCGGCTACTTCGCCTACGACACCGTGCGCTACGTGGAGAAGCGGCTCGCGGCAGCCAGCCATCCCGATCCGATCGGCACGCCCGACATCCTGCTGCTGCTGTCGGACGAGGTCGCGGTGTTCGACAACCTGCGCGGCAAGATCTTTCTCGTCGTGTTCGTCGACCCGCGGCGCGAGAGCGCCTACGCGCGCGGCAGGCAGCGCCTGGCGGAACTGCTGGCGAGGCTGCGCACACCGGTGCAGATACCGGACTCGACGCCGATGCCGCCGGCGCGCGCTGCGTCCGAGTTCAGCGAGGACGCGTTCATCGAAGTGGTCGAGCGGGCCAAGCGTTACATCGTCGACGGCGACGTGATGCAGGTGGTGCTGTCGCAGCGCACCAGCCAGCCGTTCACCGCCTCGCCGCTGTCGCTGTATCGCGCACTGCGCGCGACCAATCCTTCCCCGTACATGTACCTGATGGACTTCGGCGCGTTCCACGTCGTCGGCGCATCGCCGGAGATCCTGGTGCGACTGGAGAGTGGTCAGGTCACGGTCAGACCGATCGCGGGCACCCGGCCGCGCGGCGACACCCGCGAGCGCGACGAGGCGCTGGCGACCGAACTGCTCGCCGATCCGAAGGAGCGCGCCGAGCACGTGATGCTGATGGACCTCGGGCGCAACGACGTCGGACGCGTCGCGCGCACCGGCAGCGTGCGGGTTACCGAGAACATGGCGATCGAGCGCTACTCGCACGTGATGCACATCGTGTCCAACGTCGAGGGCACGCTCAAGCCGGGACTGGACGCGTTCGACGCGCTGCGCGCGAGCTTTCCGGCGGGCACGCTCTCCGGTGCACCCAAGGTGCGCGCGATGGAGATCATCGACGAACTGGAGCCCACCAAGCGCGGCATCTACGGCGGCGCTGTGGGCTACCTGGGTTTTCACGGCGACATGGACATGGCCATCGCCATCCGCACGGCCGTGCTGAAGGACCAGCGGCTCTACGTGCAGGCGGGCGCGGGCATCGTCGCCGATTCCGATCCCGCCAGCGAGTGGCGCGAAACGCAGAACAAGGCACGCGCCGTGCTGCGCGCCGCCGAACTGGCGCTGGCGGGCCTGGACAGCGCCGTACCGGGCAAGTAGGCCCTGCCGCCGGCTGCGGGCGGTTCGCGTCTCGCCGCACGCACCGGAAGCCCGGCCCGGCAGGGAACGGGGACCGGGCTTGCGCAAAGCGACGGCAACCCGCGCTCGCCGGAAGCCAGTGGCCCGCAGAAAACAGGGTCCGGGCTTCGCGGCATCGATCCCGACCGGTTGCGCCTGTGGCCGCCGGCGCGGCTGACCCCCGTGCGCTGCGGTCTTCCGCGTCGCTACAGACTGCGCGCGCTGAACGTGTCGCAGGCCTTCAGGCTGCCGGTGTCGAAGCCGGTCCTGAACCAGCGCATGCGCTGCTCGGACGTGCCGTGGGTGAACGAATCGGGCACGACGTGCCCCTGCGCCTGCCGCTGCAGCCGATCGTCCCCGATGGCCGCCGCTGCGCGCAGTGCCTGCTCGACATCCCCGCGATCGAGGAAGCTCTTCATCTCCTCCGCGGTGCGCGCCCACACACCGGCGAAGCAGTCGGCCTGCAGTTCCATGCGCACCGACAGCGCATTGCTGCTGCGCTGGTCCGAGCGGCGACGCAGTTCGTCGACCTTGGCCGCGATACCGAGCAGGTTCTGCACGTGATGCCCGACCTCGTGCGCGATCACGTAGGCCTGGGCAAACTGCCCCGGCGCGCCGAAGCGCTCGGCGAGTTCGCGGTTGAAGGCGAGATCGATGTACACCTTCTCGTCGGCGGGGCAATAGAACGGCCCCATCGCGCTCTGTCCGGTGCCGCAGGCGGTCGGCGTCGCGCCGGTGAACAGCACGAGGCGAGGCTCCCGGTACTGCGCACCGCCGGCGCGGAAGATGGCGCCCCAGGTGTCCTCGGTCTTTGCCAGCACGCGGCGTACGAAGCGGCTCGCCTCGTCGTCGATCGGCGCCGGCGCCGGCCCCGATTGCTGCTGCGACGCGACCGGCCCGCCTTGTCCGGAGAGCAGCGACAGCACGGTCGCGGGATCGGCGCCCATCAGCACGGCGACGATGACCACCACGATGGTGCCGATACCGATGCCGCGTCCACCGCCCCGCACCATGCCCCCGCCGAAGGGCGCACCGCGCCGGTCTTCGACGTTGCTGCTCTCGCGCTCGTCTTCGATACGCATCGCCACGGCCTCCCCGAGCCGGCACAGGACCCTCGATTGTCGCGCAAGGCGGGCACGCCGGCAGGTGCGCCGTCAGCGCGGGCGAGACGACGGTTCCGGCGCGGACACTGCGGCGCCGGCGACAGGCTGCACGGCACGCGTGGGTTGCGGCGATAATCGCTGGCGTTTTCAGTCCCTGCCGCCTGCCGGATCGCGCGCCGCCGCGCGGGTGCCAGCCTGCGGTGGTTGCCGCCGCAGTCGCGGGTCTCCCGCGCTCGACGAGCCTTCGTCCATGCAATTCAACGGGACATCGCAACCATGCTGCTGATGATCGACAACTACGATTCGTTTACCTACAACCTGGTCCAGTACTTCGGCGAACTGGAGCAGGAGGTGGCGGTGTTTCGCAACGACGAGATCTCGCTGGAGAAGATCGAGGCGTTGCGGCCGGGTCACATCGTGATCTCGCCCGGGCCGTGCACGCCCAACGAGGCGGGCATCTCGGTCGAAGCGATCCAGCGGTTCGCCGGGAAGATCCCGATCCTCGGGGTGTGCCTCGGCCATCAGGCGATCGGGCAGGCCTTCGGCGGCAAGGTGGTTCACGCCCGGCAGGTGATGCACGGCAAGACCTCGGCGATCCAGCACAGCGGCACCGGGGTGTTCAGGCAGTTGCCCAACCCGTTCCTCGCCACCCGCTACCATTCGCTGGTGATCGAGCGCGAGTCGCTGCCGGCAGTGCTCGAGGTCACCGCCACCAGCGAGGACGGCGAGATCATGGGAGTGCGTCACCGCACGCTCCCGGTGGAAGGCGTGCAGTTTCACCCGGAATCGATCCTCACCGAGCGCGGCCATTCGCTGCTCGCGAACTTTCTGAACAGCCAGGCCTGAACGCGGACTGTGCCGCTCGCCGTGACCGTGCGCGGACGGACGCGGTGAACCGCCGGTCCGCGCTGCGGTGGCGGCGGCTGACACCGATGTCGTCGCGGCTGTCTGCTGCAGGCAACGTATCCGCTGGCCAGTGTGCAACGCATGCAGTCGCCACCGCGGCGACCGCGGCAAACCCGAGACCCGAGCGATGAACTACTCCGAAGCCCTCACCGCCCTCATTGAACGCCGCGACCTCTCCCGCGAGCAGATGACTGCACTGATGCGCCAGGTGATGCTGGGCGAGTTCACGCCGGCGCAGATCGCGGGCCTGGTGATCGCCCTGCGTGCGAAGGGCGAAACGGTCGAGGAGGTCGCCGGTGCGGCCGCAGTGATGCGCGAACTCGCCACCCGCGTGGACGCGAGCGGGGTGCCCCATCTGGTGGACACCTGCGGCACCGGCGGCGACGCGCAGCACACCTTCAACGTGTCCACCACCTCGGCGCTGGTGGCTGCCGCAGCCGGCGCGCACGTGGCCAAGCACGGCGGGCGGTCGGTGTCTTCGAAGTGCGGCAGCGCCGACGTCCTGGAAGCGCTGGGCGTCGATCTCTCGCTGGACGCCGCGGCGGTGGCGCGCTCGATCCGCGAGGTCGGCGTGGGCTTCATGTTCGCGCCCGCCCATCACTCTGCCATGAAGCATGCGGCGCCGGTACGCAAGGACCTCGGCGTGCGCACGATCTTCAACATCCTCGGGCCGCTGACCAACCCGGCGGGTGCTCCGAATCAGGTGATGGGCGTGTTCCGGCGCGAACTGGTCGGGCTGCAGGCGCGTGTGCTGCAGGCGCTGGGCAGCCGGCACGTGCTGGTGGTGCACGGCGGCGATGGTCTGGACGAGATCACGGTGAGCGGTGACACCGACGTGGCGGAGTTGCGCGACGGGCAGGTGAGCGAGTACCGGATCAATCCGGCGCAGTTCGGCCTCGCCGTGTCGCCGGTGTCGGCAATCCGTGTGCAGACGATCGACGAGGCGACCGCGATGCTGCGCGCGGTGCTCGCCGACACGCCCGGCGCGGCGCGCGACATCGTCGTGCTCAATGCGGGTGCGGCGATCTACGTCGCCGGACTCGCACCGACGCTGGAGGCGGGCGTGCGGCGCGCGGCAGAGGCGATCGCCTCGGGTGCGGCGCGCGCGAGGCTCGATCAGCTGATCGCGTTCTCGCGCGCCAACGCGGCGAAATCCTGAGTGCGGGGCCGATGATGAACACATCCGACCACCCGGCAGCCGACCCGTCCGCCACCGCACCCGGCAGCGTCGCCGTGCCCGCCGTGTCCGCCGCGGGCGCAGGCGTGCCGGACATTCTCGCCCGCATCCTCGCCACCAAGGCCGCCGAGATCGCGCGCGCGCGCGCTGCGCAGCCGCTGGCCGAGGTGATGGCTGCAGCGCGCGCCGCATCGCCGGTGCGCGATTTTACGCAGGCACTGCGGTCCCGGATCGCGGCGCGCACGCCGGCAGTGATCGCCGAGGTCAAGCGTGCGAGCCCGAGCAAGGGCGTGCTGCGCGCCGATTTCCAGCCCGCCGAGATCGCGGCGAGCTACGCGCGCGGCGGCGCGGCCTGCCTGTCGGTGCTCACCGACGAGCAGTACTTCCAGGGCTCGCTCGAGTTCATGCGCGAGGCGCGAGCCGCCTGCACGCTGCCGGTGCTGCGCAAGGACTTCATCGTCGATCCGTATCAGGTGTACGAGGCGCGTGCTGCCGGCGCCGACTGCATCCTGCTGATCGTGGCGGCGCTCGACGACGCGCGCATGTGCGAGCTGGAAGCGCTCGCGCACGACCTGGGCATGTCGGTGCTGGTGGAGGCGCACGATGCGCGGGAACTCGCGCGCGCGCTCGCGCTGCGCACGCCGCTGATCGGCATCAACAACCGCGACCTGCGCACGTTCGACACCCGGCTGGCCACCACCTTCGATCTGCTCGGACAGATCGGCAGCGACCGGCTGGTGATCACCGAGAGCGGTATTCTCGATCGCTCGCACGTGGCGCAGATGCTCGCGCACGAGGTGTACGGCTTTCTCGTGGGCGAGGCGTTCATGCGTGCGCCCGACCCGGGCGAGCAG
>CANGUQ010000163.1 GCA_947456915.1 Betaproteobacteria bacterium | reverse complement strand
GGGGAAAGCGGCTCCGGGTCTCGATCTGACGCCGCGCACAAGGTCGGTCACCAACGAGGTGATGGCGGAGGTGAGCTAACGTCCCACCGCTTTGAGTAGCGGTCGGGTTTAGTGTCTTCCGGGTACGGTAAGGACATTGTCGGGCAGTTGCGTTGCCTTGGTGCTCGCGTGTATCCCGCTGCTGGCAGTTCGGGACACCGCTACGCTTTCGCGGTGCTCCCTGCATCGTCAGCAGCTTCCACCCCACCGGGCTCCTCCGCGGACGCGCCGACCGGCGGCCAGTTCCGGCTCTCGACCACCAACGGCGTTCGGTCGAGGGCTCCCAGAGGTTCGATGCCCATGGCCTGCAACCTCGTCTGGAGCTCCGCCAGCACCTCGTCCTTGCGCAGTGACCAGGTCGAGGCGAAACACCGCCAGAAGACCCAGCCCGCCCGTTCGAGGACACGCTGGCGCTGCATGTCAGCCGGCCAGCGGTCGGGCCCGTGGAACTCATCGCCGTCGCATTCAATGGCTAGGCGCATGTCGTTGGCGCCTTCGACCACCATGTCGATGCGGTAAGCCCCCGACTTGACCTGGGGCGTGACACGATACCCCAGCTCGAATAGCGAGGAATAGACATCTCGCTCGAAGCCCGACTCGCACAGGTCGATGAGCGTGTTCTCGGCTTCGGTGTCTGCCATCGGTGCGCTAAAGTGCTCGACAAGCGTGCGTCGGATATCGCTCGTCGAAAGCTCGCCGAGCGAGACCGAGCGCACGAGGTACATGCGGTCGCGAGCGCGACTGGCGGCCACGTTGAACCGTTGCTCGAAGACCTGTCCGGAAAGCGCGTGGTGCTTCGAGTGGTCCGCGACCATGCTCAGGAACATGATGTCGCGCTCGCTTCCCTGGAACACATAGGCGTCGCCACACGCGAACTTGCGACGCTCGAGCTCTGCGACATCCACGCGGCTGACCACCAGGTTGTAGATGTACTTCGCCTGGTCGGGCCCCAGCAGAGACACGACTCCGATGGTGCGATTGCGGAGCTTCGCATTGCGCAGGATCGCCTCGATCTCACTCGCGATGAACTCGGCCTCCATCCTGTTGACATCCCGGGTGTCCCGCACCCCGTTCTCGATGAACACGTCCACGAGCGGAGGGTCGATACGCTCCGAGGCCTTGGGTACGCGCAGGGGCCGAATCTGGTTCTTGTAGAAGGTCTTGTTGCTGTAAGCGATGATGGGCTGCACGCAGCGAAAGTGCTCCGCCAGCATGACGCGCTCGGCGGCAAATACGGTCGAAGCGTTGTCGTAGAGCGACTTGTCAGGCGTGAGGTCGCGGCCATAGGGCTGGTCAGAAAGGAACCGCTCGCGCAGGGTCAGGATCTTCGCTGCTGAGATGAATCCGCCACTCGGCGAGACCTGCTTGTCGTCACCGACCACCAGAATCTTCTTGCCGCGCAAGATCGTAGGCAGTGCCCACAGATCCGACTGGCTGGCCTCATCAACGACGACAAGATCGAACACGCCGAGTCGGGCTGGCATGCTCTCCGAGACCTTGGCGTGGCTCATTACCCAGCATGGAATCGCCCCCTGGGCATCGAGCATGGCCTTCTGGGCGTCGCGCCGGTAGCGCGTGGCGTTCGGCCCGGTTCCCTGGCCGATCTTGCGAATGGCCACACGGTAGCTCTCGAGGGCGGACAGCACCTTTCCCGAAGCGTGCGCCTTGGTCTGCAGCCACGCTGACTTCGCCACGAGCTGCTCATACTGCTGGGCAAGCACTTTCTCGAGGTCCCGTCGGCGTTGCGAGAGCGTCAGCAACTCGGCGCGCGCTTCGATGCGGGCCAGATGGTTCCTGATCCGCGCCCAGTTCCACGCCTCGCGCCAGGACACCGGAAGTATCTCGTCATCACCAGCAGCACCGAGCGCCTGCGTACGCAGACGAGTCGCCCACTTCGGAGCCCCAGCGCGCTCGATGCGACCGCACAGGTCGTTGACGTTCGCGAGACTCGTCGCTAGCAACTCGATGCGCTTGAGCTCGCCGATGAGTTCCGCATACTGTGCAACCACCCGCTCGGTCGTGACCTCGGGGTGACCGAGCTGAGTGTCGATGAAGCTGCGCAGACGATCGGCCACGGGGCCAGCCGTGCCAGCGAGTTTCTCCTGCAGGATCGCAAGCCTGGCCGCAGCGCTGGCGAGTTCTGCCCTCGTGAGGTGGCGTCGCAGTTGCTCGCGAACTGTCTGCAACCCGGCCGACCCTCCTCGCAGCGCGTTCGTCGGCGCCTCACGAAAAACGTTTTCAGCCAGGCGGGCCAGGTGCGCGTCACGGTTGGTGGCCAGCTCGTGGGCGCTTCTGGCGGCCAACGCAATCTGCTCGGTCGAGCGCAGGGCTTCTACTTCCGACTTCACTTCAGGGACCGAGAGCGCGTGTGCGAACTGGTTCCAGCGAACCGAAAACGACAATACTCGCTCGCGCAAATGCACGTAGCGATGCACGTGTACCCAGTCATCTTGTGCCTGCGGTACCAGACCCGAGACTCGGATGGCCGCGACCAGGTCCTTGACGTCTCCGCCCCCGAAGCTAATCAGTCCAAAAGGCTTGCCCGTCTCCTTCGCCCGCTCGATGGCCTGCGTGACCTTCGGATTGCCCAGCGCTGCGGGAGGGAGCGCCACGGGCTTTTGCAGGAACGCGGCGCGGGCGAGCACCAGATCGTCGACCTCGGTGAGCAACGCCTTGAGTGCCTCCTCCTCGCTTGCAAAGTCTGGTCGGCGGCACTTGGCGCGCAGCTCGAAGACCCACGGCGACTCGAGATCCTCGAGTTGCTGGACGGTCTCGAGGACGAGCTCCACGGTTCCAAGCATGCGGCGAGCGTCCTCCAGCACTTCCGGCGTCAGTGCACGAAGTGCGAGGAGCTGCCCGTTCGCCTCTGCGCTGTCGATCTCGCGCATGCCCAGCAGCGCATCGTGCAGCGTGCCCACCTCCTCGGTGGGCAGCAGCTCGAAGCGAGAGGGTAGCCGAACGCTTGCATAGATCAGATCTGCGCCCAGTTGCCGGCGAGCGTCCTTCAACGCCTGGGCTTCCACGCTGGATAGTGGCGGGACGTGCTCAGGGGAGAGGGTGAGGTCATCATCGAACCACCCATGCGTCTGCTGGCCCATGACTACGAGCTCGGCCATCTTCTGGGCGCGCATCTGCACGCCGTCAATCTCGATGCTCGACAGTTGCTGTGCTGCAATCTCGTCAACCCGCCTGTCGATGCCCGCGATTTCGGCGTGCGCGGAATCGATCTGCTGCTTGCAGCGCTCGATCTCGTCCTCGGTGACCCGGGTGTTGAGCTGAGAGAGATTGTGGATGATGGCTTCAATGGAAGCCTGGAACTGCCGCATCCCCTCCTTGTCGCCCGAGAGCAGCGCAACCGTCAGCGGTCGCACTTCCTCAGGAATCTTGTCTTGCAGGACGGTGAGCGCGTGCTCGCCCTTGGATGTGACCAACACCTTGCGGCCGGTGGCCAGGTAGTGACAGATGATGTTGGCGATCGTGTGAGTCTTGCCTGTCCCGGGTGGCCCCTGGACCGAAACACCCGGAGCGCGCTCGAGCATCTCGACGATGGTCTCTTGCTCCTGGTTGTACGGCAGAGGGAAGTAGAGCTCCCGCGGATCATCCGTCGCCCGGCTGCCGCCACACAGGCCCCGAAACGAGATGGCCTCGTATTTGACGACCTCGTCTGTGGGTGGCGTGACGAAGCAGGCAGGCCCGGCTGGAATCGGGTCCCCGGAGAGCAGGCATCCCTTCAGTCGCCGGATGTCCTCGACCAGGAAGGTGGCCGAGCGCGGGCGCACGAGCAGCACCCAGCCGGCTGTCACCAGGAGCTGCTCCGAAGGGGTCGGCAAGCCCTGATAGCCGGGGTCATAGCGCCCGGCCCGGTCGAGATTGCCGGCTGCAAGCTTCAGGATAGGCTCGAAGCTGCCGGTGTCGAACGGGTTGAGCGGGCGCTCCGAGTCGGACTCCAGCAGCACCTTCGCCTGCTTTTCGACCTCGGCGGCTCCGGCGACCTGGCACGCACCGAACGCGTCGAACTCCAGACGCGGTGTGACGGCGCGAGGCCTCACCGAGATGGCGTGAGTCTGCGCATCGAGGTCGATTTCGACGCCCTGACTGAGCAGCGGATACTGGTAGTCGATACTGACCGCCTTCCCGCTGCCATTATCGGTAAGCGTGCCCTGGAACTTCCACGCCGATACCCCCATGCCCCAGACAAGCTCGGAAGGCGTAGAGGACTCTTCGGCCTCGAGTCGCCCCTTGAGCATGAACAGGTCGCCGTAGAGGGCGATCGTGCGTCGCCGCGGCTTCTCGCCCTCTGCCCAGGCCTGCCAGAGCGGCGTGTACTCGGCCAAGGTTTGCGCGATGCGCTCGCGCCGGCGCTGGTCGGCGGCGATCGCAGCCTCTTCGCTCATCGCGCGCCGGTCGGTCGCCACGCGGTGCCTGAGCGCGGTGTCGTTGAGGGAAGGCGGCGTTCCATCCGGGTCTATCGGGATGATGAGGTAGGGGCGTGACTGGTCGTCCGGGGCAGGCGGTGAGGTTGACTCCAGGCGGGCTACCTGCAGCCAGATGTGATCGCCAGCGAGCTTGCGATCAAGTTCGACTCCTGGCAGCCCGGCGAGGTCCTTTGGAAATCTTCTGAAATCCGACGCACCGGACAGCACGTAGGCGCGCGGGTCGATTTCCTTGCTCTGCTCGACAACGTAGTCGAGGAGCCTTGCGAGTAAACCGTGTTGCGGGGTGGTTGGCATCAGGTTTGTTCCCAAGGCTGTTCTTTGTCTATGTGCGTAACGTCCCTGGCGGCCAGAACCGGTGCGCCAGTAGGCATAGCGATGTGTTGGTGAAGTTGCCCCGGTTTCACGGACACTTTATCGTGAGAACGAAAGGAGTGCGTGTTTGGGCATCGCATGCGCGATCCAACAAAGGGACGCTTTCCGAAGCGTTGCTGGGCCATTCCGCTGTGGGATGACGGTATCGTCTACGCCATCGTCATTCGCGGCGGCGTTCCTGTTCCGGCTGCGTCTTCTCCGTAGGGGCTGATCGAAACACTTCTTGCCGCGAGGCACCCGGTCATTCAGGTGCGCGAGAAGACCATCATCAGCGGCTGGGTCAGCGGACCGATCTACCGCAAGGGCGCAGCACCCATCAACGGGTGGGCCAGCGTCTGGACGGATAAGCAGAGGGTCGAACGAAGGTTCGAGCGTGACCATCCCGGTGATGCTGAACGCGCGTACGAGTTGCATCACTTCGAATCCGTGCAGGGATAAACCAACCCAAGACAGGTGATGCCTGCCCTGCCGTGCGATGCATCCCGACCCTCCTGTATTCGTTCCCCAATGGAGCTACTCCGCCGCTGTCACCGCCGCACCCGCACTACTGCCAGGCGGTGTACCGTACTCCGCCCACCCCGGAGATCGAGCATGCCCCCTGTCCCCGCCGCCTCGGCAGACACCTCGCCTTCGTCCGCGGCAGCCCTCACGCGGCGCGCGGGTAAGGAGACGCCCGCCCGCCCGCGCCCGGATGCGTTTCACCGCGCGTCGCGGATGAGCATCGCCCCACAATCGCGCACCGTCAGCCGTCCGCACCACTGCTTCGGGCTGCCATCCCGACTCGCTGCCACCACGCTCGCGATCGTCCTTGCGCTGGGGGTGTCCGCTCCGGCCCGTGCACAGCCCGCCGGTGCGTGGCCGGTGAAGCCGGTGCGTCTGGTGGTGCCGTTTCCGCCGGGCGGGGCGACGGACGTGCTGGCGCGGCAGATCGGGCAGCGGCTGGGCGAGGCGTGGGGGCAGCCGGTGCCGGTGGACAACCGGGGCGGGGCCTCGGGGGCGATCGCCACGGAGTTCGTCGCGCGCCAGCCGGGCGATGGCTACACGCTGCTCTTTGCCACGGCCTCGACGCACGCGATCAATCCGGCGGTGAGCCGGGTGTCGTTCGATCCGGTCCGGGATTTCACGCCGATCGTCAACGTGGCCTCGGCGCCGCTCGGGCTGGTGGTGCACCCGTCGCTGCCGGTGCGCAACGTCGCGGAGCTGCTCGCCCTGCTGCGGGCGCGCCCCGGGCAGCTGGACATGGCCTCCTTCGGCACGGGGACGGGCTCGCACCTGGCCGGTGAACTGATGAAGGTGATGGGCCGGGTGGACATGGTGCACGTGCCCTACAAGGGCGGCGCGGCGGCGATCGCCGATCTGCTGGGCGGGCACGTGTCGCTGCTGTTCGACACGCTGTCGAACACGCTGCCGCACGCGAAGTCGGGCAAGGTGCGGCTGCTCGCTTCGACCGGGCCGCGGCGTGTCGCCTCGATGCCCGACCTGCCGACCGTGGGCGAGACGCTGCCGGGCTACGAGGCGACCACCTGGTTCGGCATCCTCGGGCCGGCCGCGCTGCCGCGCGCTGTCGTCGACCGCGTCAATGCGGACACCGCGCGGGTGCTGCAGCTCGCCGAGGTCCGCAGCTCGCTTGCCGCGCAGGGCTTCGAACCGGCGGCCGGCACGCCCGAGGCGTTCACGCAGCAGATCCAGAGCGATCTCGCGAAGTGGGCGAAGCTCGTCGCGCAGGCGAAGATCAGGGTCGAGTAGGGGCGCGGCTCGCCGCGGGTACGGGAACAGATACCGTCATCTGAACCGGGTCCGCCAGTCGCGCGGGGTTCCGCGCCGGCACGCGTGCTCGGGCGCGGGCCGGTGCGATCTCGCGCAATCCGGCCCCCGTTGGTGTGCGATTCCGGAGCGTGTCGCATGGTTGACCCATCGCGGCACTTCGCGCACGTATCGCATCGCACCGCGGCCGATTCGTTCATCGACGCGCTTGAGCGACGATCACTCGCCCCTGAACCGCTGCTGCAGCAGATCGCGTGCTGCGCGGCTGCCGTTGTCCGCCGCCATTTCGAGCCAGCTGCGGGCGCGGTCCCGATCGACCGGCAGGCCTCGGCCGCCGAACAGGTAGTCGGTTCCGATCTGCGACTGGGCGTCGGCATTGCGCTGGTCGGCGGCCAGCATCATCCAGCGCTGGGCTTGGGCGTAGTCGCGCGGCACGCCCTCGCCGGCGCGGTAGCGGAAGGCGAGCAGGCCCTGCGCGATATCGTCGCCCTGTCGTGCCGCCTCGGTGAGCCACCTCACGGCCTGTGCATCGTCGCGCCGGGGATTGCGCTTGTCCTCGAGCGCGTAGGCGAGCAGGCGGGCAGCGAGCGGATCGCCTGCTGCCGCCATCGGCTCCAACTGCTCGGCGGCGCGCTCGGGTTCGCCCGCCTTCAGTGCGGCGATCGCCGCGGCGCGCGCCTCGCGCGGTCCCGGTACGGTGAAGCGCAGGCTGTCGACGAACGCCTCGCCTTCGGCGTGCCAGCGCCCGTCGAGCGCCGACGGCGCAGCGCGCTCGGACACGCTCACGGCTACCCCGCGTTGCGGCAGCGTGGGGTGCAGGCACAGCATGCCGCGAATCTCCATCACTCGGCCGGGGCTGCCCGGGGCGGCCTCCTGGACCCGTTCGAGGTAGCGCACGCAGCGCGCGCCCTGGAACAGCACCGCTTGCTCCTCCAGCGCGAGGGCGGTCCACTGCGCGGGGTCGAGGTCCTTGCGGCGTATCTCGCGCGCGGCGGCGAGCAGCGCCTCGTCACTGTCGATCGCGGTCGGCACCGGCCCGGTGGCCACCAGCGCGACGAAGCTGTGTTCTGCCGAGCCCGTTGCGCGCAGCAGCTGCGCCGTCGCGTAGTCGCGGGACAGGCTCACCCATCCGCCAGCGGGCGGTGGCGTGTCGACGCGAAAGCCGTCGAACAGCCACGGCGTGCCCGCGTTCTGGATCGGATTGGGGCGCCCGGGCTGCGCCAGCGCCTGGGGCCAGCCCGACAGGGCGCCCGCAGCGAGC
>CANGUQ010000162.1 GCA_947456915.1 Betaproteobacteria bacterium | reverse complement strand
CGGTAAGCGCGCCTGTCTGGGTGACGGTACCCCCGGCAGTGACAGCGAGGTTGCCGGTCAGCGTCAGCGTCGGGAGTGCAACGGCCGCGTTGTTGAACTCGAGCGACAGGCTGCGCGTGGTTGCCGGCAGCGCGGTCAGCGCCGCCGCAGCGTTGGTGTTGCGAAGTGCGAGGTCGCGCCAGCTGCCGGTGCCGTTGCTGAACGTCACCGCGCCGGTGAAGTCGTTGGCCTGCGTGCCGAGCAGCAGGTCGATGCTGGCCCCGTTGGCAGTGAACGCACTCGCGCCGCCCACGGTGAGCACGCCTGTCTGCGTGACCGTGCCGCCGGCACTGACGTTCAGGTCGCCGCCCACGCTGCTCGCGCCCAGGACGAGCGCGTTCGTATCGGTAATCGCGACGTTGTTCGCAGCGCCCGTGTTGGTGATGTTCACGGCGCCGCCGAAGTCGTTGGCTGCGTTGGTCAGCGTGATCGCGTTGGCGCCAGCGTTCACGGTAGTCGTGCCGCCGATAACGAGCGAACCCGTCTGAGTGACACCCCCGGCAGTCACGGAAAGGTTGCCGCTACCCGAGATATTGTTGGAAATATTGACGGCGTCACTGCGGCTGATCGCGAGCGTGCCGTTGTTGGTGACGTTACCGGTGCCGAGCGTACCGGCGGTACCACCCGCGCCTACCTGCAGCGTCGTGCCGGCATTGATCGTGGTCGTGCCGTAGCTGTTCGTACCGGTGAGCACGATCGTGCTGGCCGCCGGGCCGCCCTGCGTGACCGAGCCGGTTCCGCTGATGTTGTTCGCGACCGTCACCGAGCCGCTGCGGTTGAACACGAGCGAGGCATTGTTGGTGACGGCCCCCGTGCCGAGCGTACCCGTGGCGCCGCCGGCGCCGACCTGCAGCACGCCGCCACCGATCGTGGTCGTGCCGGTGTAGGTGTTGGCGCCCGTCAGCACGAAGGTGCCTGCGCCTTGCTTGACGACGCTTACGCCAGTGCCGGTGATCGCAGTCGACGCAGCCTGGGAGCCCGCTGCGGAGTGCGACAGGGTGACCGTGCCGCCGTTGCCGGCGGTGAGATTACCGATCTGCAGCGTGGTGGCGTTGGTGATGCCGATCGCGGAAGCGGTGGCGTTGGTCGTGGTGATGGTGCCGGCCAGGGAAACCGCCCCGCCGCCGCCGTCGATCGAGACCGTGCCCGCGCCGGCGTTCAAGGTCGGCGTCCCGGTAACGGTCAACGGACCGGCGAACGAAATGCCGCCTGCCGAGATGTTGGCCGCGACCGTGTTCGCCGTGGTGCCGCCGTTGTTGGTGACCGTCACGGTCGAGGTGCCGGCGTTGATCGCCCCCAACGGCCCTACGGAAACGCGACCTCCCGCCGCTTGCGTCGTACCCGGATCGCGCGCCGAGAGAACGATGGCGCCGTTGAAGGTCGTGATCGTGTTGTTGACGTTGATCTGGTTTCCTGCCTGGGCGGTAAAGCCCGCGCCGGGCGTATTCAGAGTCACCGCGTCAGAGATGGTGATGTTGTTGGTCGCCTGCAGCACGATCGATGCCGCAGCAGCATCCAGGTCCGCTGGGGCAACGGTCAGACTCAAGCCCGGGTCTGCGAACTGGTCGACGTCCGTGACCAGTGCCGTGCCGCCGGCCTGAACGATGATGTCCGTCGGGTCAAGCAGGAGCGTACCGATGCTGCCGAACGGAGCGGACAGGTCGACCGCGCCCGCGAAGGCGAGCGACTGCTTGCCGGACACCTCGGCGAAGCCCCCGTTGCCGCCTGACCGACCGCCGCGCGCGGAGAGGGATCCGAAGAAGCCGGTACGGCCGTCGGACCAGATGATGACCCGGCCGCCGTTGCCGCTGCTGCCGGCATTGGCTTCCAGGCTGGCCCCGGGTGCCACGAACGTGATGCTGGAGTTCTGGCGATCGCCCAGGCCCTGGAAGTTGCCACCGACGTGGATTACGCCACCGCCAGCGTCACCGGAGGCAGCCACGCGGGCGCCCGAATTGATCGCCACCACGTCACCCAGCACATCGATCGAGCCGCCGCGCGTCCCGGGCAGTTCGCCTGCCGCCTCGACGGTACCGCCCACCGCGACCACCCCACGCCCGCCGCCGCTGATGAAGATCTCGCCGTTACGCTCGACGATCGTGTTGGCGCGCACCACGCCGCCCAGATTGATCACGCTCGCCATCGCATCGGAGAGCGTCTCGGCGCTGATCTGTACGCGCCCGCCGTTGGCCTGAATGAGCCCGCTGTGGTTGATGGCCGCCCCCAGCGCCCCGGCGTCCACGCTCAGGCGCAGCAGCCCGTCGCCGCGGAAATCGAGGCTCACGCGGTCGCCAGCGGCAAGCCCGACACTGCCGCGGTCGGCTACGAGGCTGCCGGTGTTGGTGATCTGTGGGGCGATGAAGACGATGGCCCCGCCGTCGGGCGTGCGGACGCTGCCGTGGTTGACGATCGAGCCCGCGCCGCCGCCGTTGATGAACGACAGCCGCCCGCCCGCCATGAACTCGGCGTTGGAGAGGCCGAGCGTGCTGCCTACGAAGCCGCCGACGTCGATCTGCGCGTCGCGCCCGATCAGTACGCCGTTCGGGTTGAGCAGGAAGACCTGCCCGTTCGCGCTCATGCGGCCGAGGATCTCGCTCGCGGTCCCGCCCACCACACGGTTGAGGATGGCCGAGCTCGCGCTGGGCTGCACGAAGTTGACGCTGTAGCCCGCCCCGATGCTGAAGCTCTGCCAGTTGATGGCGGCGCGCGGCGTGGTCTGGGTGACGGTCAGCGCGTTGCCGCTCGCGGCACCGATGGCCGCAGACCCTGCGGTGACCTGCCCGCCCGTGGGCAGTTGCGCCCACGCGGGCGCCGCCCCGAGACCCACTGCGCCAAGTGCGAACGCCTGCGCGACGGCGAGGCTCAGCACGTGCAGTCGCCCGTGCGGCAGCCGACGGCTGCGGCGCCCGCCCGCGACGCCTGCCCTGCGAGTCACCTGACCTTGAGTTTGTCCGCCCATGTGCGTTGCTCCAGACCGAATTTTTCGTTGGCTCGCGCGTTCGGGAGGATCCGCCGATCGCGCACAGGCTGCGGCTCGGCGCGGACCCCGTGGTCCGCCCGGCCTCGAGGGTGGGTTACAGCAGATCCTTGATGAACTGGATCCACAGGCGCGGGTTGCCGCTGCCGTCGCCGCTAACCGGGGTATCGCCGCCGGTGCGCCACGCGAGGTCGATGCGCAGCAGGTGCGATCCGGGACGGTTCATGCGCACGCCCACGCCGGCGCCCTGCAGCCGGTTGCTGCTGGGCAGCGTCGAGCCCGCGCGGTTGCAGGCGGTGATGTCGCGACAGACGTTGGCGTTGGCGGCGTCGTAGAACACGGCGAGCGTGGTGGCGCCCAGCACCTCGCTGCGCAGGAACTGCGCGCGCGGCATGTAGCGCAGTTCGCCCTGGAACAGCACGCCTTCGTCGGCGATGAGCTGCCCGGTCGGGAAGGCGCGCACGCCGTTCGGGCCGCCAAAGTTGAGGCGCTCGGCAGAAGTGAGGTTCTTGCCCGCCTTCTGCGCGGACACCACCGCCGACACCGAGAACGGGCTGTCGGTGCCTCCCACGAACTGCACGGTCTGGAAGTCGAGATTGATCTTGCTGAAGCTGCCGTTGGTCTGCGGGCCGGCCTGATCCTGCGTGCGCTCGAGGTCGCTGCGAAGATCCAGAGTGCCACTGGAGAAGAGCAGCGCCCCGGTGCTCACCGATCCGTTTCCCTGCCGGAAGTCGCCGTAGATGCCCGCGCGCGCGGTGCTCACCCGCTTCTCGTTGGTCTGGCTCGCCTGCCGGATCTCGTCGCGCAGATCCTTGATGTCGTATACGGCCTGACCGAAGATGTTGAGATTGCGCGCGCGCACGAACGGGTGAGTGGCAAACACCGAGTAGTTGTCGGCCGTGCCGCTCGCGCCCAGTGCGGTGAAGTTGCCGCCCAGTTCATACTGCACGCGCGAGTACCCGAAGCCCACCTTCGTGCCGTGGTGACCCACCGGCACGATGTAGCCCAGGCGTCCGAGCTGGGTGAGCCCCTCTTCCTGATAGATGAGCCGCACGCCCAGCTGATCGCCCAGCCCGAGCACGTTGTTGAAGCGCGCGTTCGCCCCCAGGCGGGTCTTGCCCGTCGCGTCGCTGCCGCCGTTGTCGGCGTCCACCGACAGCCGCACGCGCGAGGGTGCGTCGGTCACGCTCACGAACAGGTCGCCCTCGCCGACGCCGCGCCCCGGCCGCAGTTCGGAAGTGACCGAGTCCATGCCGTTCACGTCCTGCAGCAGGAAGAGCCGGCGCTCGAGCGTGCTCTCCTCAAGCACCGATCCGCTCTGCAGGGTACCCAGGATGCCCTGCGCAACCCCGGGCCGGATGTTGCGCAGCCCCTTGGCATCGAGCACGACGCGACCCAGCCGCCCCTCGACCACCGCCACTTCGAGAATGCCGCCCTTGACCTGCTGCTCGGGGTAATAGGCCACCGCGGCAAAGTAGCCCTCACCGCGATACACCTCTTCGATGCTGAGAAGCAGCTGCCGCAGTTCGGCCTCGGCGAGCGTGCGCCCCTGGAAACCGGCGATCGACTGCAGCAGCCGTTCGGTGCCGATGACGGTGTTGCCCACGATACGAAACCCGCTCGCCTTGACGCTGCCCTGGATGGGTGCCGCGCGCGGCGCCGCCGGCGCCTTGGGCGCGGCGACCGCCGGTCGCACGGGCACCTCGATGGGCTCGCGCTGCTGCTGCAGGATGCTCCCCGCGTCGGGCCGCTGCTGGGCCAGTACTACGGGACTGAGGGCCAACGCCACGAGTGCGGGCAGCGCCTTGCTGGCGAACGAGGATCCGCCGGTTACCGTTCGTGCCACGGCTTTCTCCAGAATGTGTTTCCAGGCGGACATGAGTATCGTCAGTTTCAGGGCAGCAGAGCAAGGAGAAATTCACACACCCCCATGCACTTGTGCTGTCACCAGCGACATAGGGAGCGCGCGAGACAGATCGACGCCGCCCGTACTGCGCTCGCGCGTCGGTGAACCGCGTGTCAGAATCTCTGCAAGGTAGAGTTTACCTCAAGGCTCACTTGCTGTGGCAGCCTGCGTTGCATCCCGAGCGTGCGTCGCGTGCAGGGGCCGGACTGGCGCCTGCGTGGCCGGGCCGGCCGCCAGACCGCCTTGCTTCCAGACCGGGCGCCCGATCGCGATCGCCTCGCTGGCGCCCACGCCCGGTTGCAGGCGTACCCCCGGCCCTGCCGATGGCCGGGTCGCGGGCCGATCCGCCCTCGTGCCTGACGCCGTCGCAGGCTTCAGCCATCGCCGGCCGCTGCCGCGACGCCGGCGGTGAATTCGCGGACGGTCGGGCTGCGGGAGATCGCGCCCTGCGCCGCGCTCGCCCAGCGTCGTCCAGATCGCCAGCGCGTCGAGCCTCGCGCCGAGGTTCGACCGGCTCGGCCCTCACTCTCTCGCCGCAGCGTGGCGGACCGCGCCATCCTGATCGGGAAGTTCGGCCCAGGCCCGAAACGGCGCAGTCGCCCGGACGCGGCCGGAGCGGATGAGCTCGAGCCAGACCTCCGCAGCGTCGTGGAAGCAATTCGCTCCGCAGGGCCAGAGCGCGACGCTCATCGCTTCGGCCATCTTCGCCTCCGGGACTTCGTGGGCGTAGCAGAGCTCCAGCGCGGCCTCCACGCCCCACTTCGACTTGTGCCCGGTGTGCGCGGAAAGCATCGCGAGACAGGCCCATTGCTGCGGCACGCCGTCCAGCCCTGCGGTGAGCGCCACCCCCGCTTTCAGATAGGCCTGCCGGACATCCACACGTGGAAAGTGCGGTTGCCACCGCGCGGCGGCGAATTCGTAGGAGGCCACGCCAGCCACCCAGCCGGCGATTCTGAATGCGGCTTCGGCCTGCGCATCGGTGCCGCCGTGGTCGAGGAACAGCTTCAGGTGATGTGCGCCCATCTCGCGGGCAACGCACAGCAGCGCAAGCCAGACGAACTCCTTCTCCAGCGGCGCCAGGTGCTTCTCGTCCAGAACGAGCGTCTTGTAGAACAGGCGATAGCCATCGGATACCTCCGGCAGCGCCGCAGCCATCGGACCCTGCTGGGGATTCAGATAGCCGCGTCGCCCGCGAAACTCGTTGAGCCTCGCGATGACCTCGTCAGCCGTCGGCAGCGGCGTGCCGTTCAGCGACACTCCAGTATCGGCCTTCATTGCAGTCACTCCTGCGGGATTCGAATCAGTTCACCGACATGTCGGCGGCCTTGACGGTCTGCTCGATGAAAGGCCTGCGGCGAGACAGGAATGCGCGCAACTCGGCGCGCCCCCCGCCCGCGGGCTCGGCGCCGAGACTCCTCAGCGTCTGCACGACGTCGGGATTCTGTGCAGCCTCTCGCACGGCCCGTTCGATGCGCGCCAGGATCTCCGGCGGTGTGGCAGCGGGCGCGAAGAGTCCGGTCCAGGACGACGACTCGTAGTTCGGAACGCCCGCCTCCGCGATCGTCGGCACGCCCGGCAGGAACGAGGATCGCTGCAGCGAGCCGACGGCCAGCGCGCGCACCTGTCCGCTCCTGATCGCGCCGAGTACCGTCGGCAGATTCTCGAACTGGACCTGCAGTCTTCCTGCCCGCAGATCGGTGATGGCCTGCGATGAGCCCCGGTAGGGCACGTGGGTCATCCTGATCCTGGCCAGATGCTGGAACAGCTCGGCGCTGAAGTGCGACAGGGAGCCGATGCCGGCACTGCCGAAATTGATGTGTGCCGGTTTCTCCTGCGCGGCCTTCAGCAATTCCGCGACCGACGTCCAGGGCAGCTCCTTGTTCACCACGAGAACGATCGCGCTGTCGGAAAACTGGGCAACCGGGGTGAAGTCCTTCTCCGGGCTGTAGCGCAGGTCCGGCTGCATCGCGGGATTGATCTGCATGCTGCCCGGCGTGCCGACGATGAGCGTGTAGCCATCGGGGGCTGCGCGTGCGACCTGGATGGCGCCGATGGTGCCTCCTGCACCGGCAATGTTTTCCACCACGACCGATTGCCCCATCGACTGCGACATCGCCTGCGCCAGCAGGCGCCCGAGAATGTCGGTGCCGCCACCTGCGGCGAACGGCACGATCATGCGAACAGGTCTGCTGGGGTAGGCGCCCCCCTGAGCGCGGCTCACCGGGGAGAATCGGGCCGTGCACAGAGCCCCTGCCACCGCGATGAGTCGACGACGATGATTGCGATTCGAGTCCAACAGCGTCCCCTCGGGTTTCCCGGTTCACTCCACCCGCACGCCGATCGCCGTGGCGACTCGTGCCCGGTTCACCGCCTCGACCGAGCTGCCGGGTTCTCGGACCGTGGATCGGTCGAGCGCAGCCCTCGGGACGAGTGGCTGCCGCTCCTCGCAAGAACCGCTGTTTCGGTGCTGGCGCCTGATCCTTGCCAGCATCACCTCACCTCGACTCGAGTACGGCTGCCCGCCATTGTAGTGTCGGCGCCCGTCCGCGATGAGCCCCCGCACCTCGACGCGATTGCACAACCCCTGCGGCCCGGACACGCGCGCTCGTGTCGCACGCGGCCGGTGATGGCATGCTGCCTGCAGGAGACCCATCGCGGGCAGCAGCCGGCATCGAATCGGCTTCGACCCTGCGGGTCGCGGCGCCGGCAGCCTGCTGAAGATCGACCTCGACGATGCCGCGCCGCCTCTCGCCCGGGCAAAGCAGCGGGCGAATGTCCCGATCGCTCGGGCGAAGCAGCGGGCGCCTGTCCCGATCGCCCGGGCGCATCTGCGCGGCGAACGCCCGGAGATCCTGCGGCCCGGACACGCGCGCTCGTGTCGCACGCGGCCGGTGATGGCATGCTGCCTGCAGGAGACCCATCGCGGGCAGCAGCCGGCATCGAATCGGCTTCGACCCTGCGGGTCGCGG
>CANGUQ010000161.1 GCA_947456915.1 Betaproteobacteria bacterium | reverse complement strand
GTCGCTGCCCGCCGCCGCGTCGAGCACCGCAGGAACGCGGGTGCGGCGGCCGAGCACCGGCTTGTGCGCACCGGTCTCGGCCGACGATTCGTCGCTGCCGAACGCATCGCTCGCACCCTCGCTGCGCGACTCGTCCTCGGTCGCCGCGGGGAGATCCGCGCCGTGTCCGGCGCCGTTCTCGGAGGCCCCGGCCGCACCTGCCCCGGAGCGCGGCGCCGCAGGCTTTTTCGTCGACTTGCGCGCGGTGCGCTCGCGCGCCGGGGGCTGCTCGCGCACCAGATCATCGTAATAGATGAACTCGTCGCAGATGTTGATCAGCAGGTCGGAGGTCGACTGCTTCACACCTACACCGATCACCGTCTTCGCGTTCTCGCGCAGCTTCGCCACCAGCGGCGAGAAGTCCGAGTCGCCGGTGAGCAGCACGAAGGTGTCCAGGTGCGCCTTCGTGTAGCACAGGTCGAGCGCGTCGACGACCATGCGGATGTCGGCAGAGTTCTTGCCCGACTGGCGCACGTGCGGGATCTCGATCAGCTCGAACGACGCCTCGTGCATCGACTTCTTGAACTGCTTGTAGCGCTCCCAGTCGCAGTACGCCTTGCGCACGACGATGCTGCCCTTGAGCAGCAGCCGCTCGAGCACCTTGTCGATGTCGAACTTCGCGTAATTGGCGTCGCGCACGCCCAGGGCGACGTTCTCGAAATCGCAGAACACCGCCATGTTGTTCAATTCGCTGTGGGTAGCCATGGTCCTGGTGATACCTCATGCAGGTCGGCGTGCCGGTCGTCGCGCGTCGGTCGTGGCGCGCCGGCGCTGCCCGCGCATCGTCTCGCGTACCGGGGTCGTGCCGCTTGTGCCGTGTATGCGTGCACGCCTTCGAAGGGGGTTGTTTGCGCAACCGGCAGCGCGGCCAGCGGCAGATCGATCGATACCGGCGGCGCATCGCCAGTGCCGGTCACTGATGCTCGTGCGTGAATCGCTCTCGGACACGGCCGGCGATCGCCGCCAGCGCCAGTGCGCGATGACTGATCCGGTTCTTCTCCTCGACCGGCAGCTGCGCTGCGGTCATTCGCTGCTCGGGCAACCAGAACCACGGATCGTAGCCGAAGCCCCCGTTGCCCGCCGGCGTGCGTGCCACCTCGCCGCGCCAGATGCCTTCGCCGATGATCGGCTCGGGATCGTCGGCGCTTCGCACCAGCACGATCACGCAGTAGTAGTGCGCCCGGCGGTCGACGATATCGGCCATCGTCGCGATCAGCTTTTCGTTGTTGCGCGCATCCGAACGCGGCTCGCCGGCATAGCGCGCCGAGTGCACACCCGGCGCCCCGCCCAGCGCCGCCACGCAGATGCCGGAATCGTCGGCGAGCGCCGGCAGGCCGGTGGCCGCCGACGCGTGCCGCGCCTTGGCCAGCGCGTTCTCGATGAACGTCGGGTGTGGCTCCTCGGCGTCGCTCACGCCCAGGGCCCGCTGCGGGATCACCTCGATCTGCAGCGGCGCCATGATCGCCCCGATCTCGCGCAGCTTGCCGGCGTTGCCGCTGGCGATCACCAGCCGGCGCGCGCCTGCCTGGGTCGGCATCACGATCCTGTCCGTCATGCCGGCCGCACCTGTCGCGTCGACGTGGCCCCGGCGCCATGCGCATCGGGCGCCCTCGCCAGACCCCTGAGGCGCATCGCCCTCATCGCGCGCGCGGCGCCGCCAGCGCGCGCTTCTGCAGCGCGATCAGCTCGCCGATGCCCTGCTGCGCGAGCCCCAGCAGCGCATCCATCTCCGCGCGCGAGAACGCCGCGCCTTCGGCCGTGCCCTGCACCTCGATGAAACCACCGGCACCGTTCATCACCACGTTCATGTCGGTGTCGCAGGCCGAGTCCTCGTCGTAGTCCAGATCGAGCACCGGCGTACCCTGCCACACGCCCACCGAGACCGCCGCCACGTGGTCGCGGATCGGCAGCGCGGCGAGCGCGCCGCTCGCCACCAGCCCGGACAGCGCATCGTGCGCGGCAACGAACGCGCCGGTGATGCTGGCCGTGCGCGTGCCGCCATCGGCCTGGATCACGTCGCAGTCGATCTGGATCGTGCGCTCGCCCAGCGCCGCGAGATCGATCGCTGCGCGCAGCGAACGCCCGATCAGCCGCTGGATCTCCTGCGTGCGGCCGGACTGCTTGCCGCGTGCGGCCTCGCGCGCCATGCGCGTGTGGGTCGAGCGCGGCAGCATGCCGTACTCGGCGGTCATCCAGCCCTGCCCCTTGCCCTTGAGGAAGCCGGGCACGCCCTCCTCGACGCTGGCCGTGCAGATCACGCGCGTGTGGCCGGCGCTGATCAGCACCGAACCCTCGGCGTGGCGGGTGAAGTCGCGCTCGATGCTCACGGCGCGAAGCTGCGAAGGCGCGCGGCCGCTGGGACGGCGGGGCTGGTAAGTCGAGGTCATGGTCGGTGGTCGCTGTGCTATCTTGGACTGCGAGTATGCATCGGCGCGAGGATTGCCGGCGCCGCGCAGCCTCGGCCCGCCCGCGCGCCCCAGCCACCCAGCACGAGATCCACATGGCAGCGAAGATCTGCAGCATGACCGGCTACGCGGCCGTGACGCGCGAGTTGCCGCTCGCGGTGATCAGTCTCGAGCTGCGCTCGGTCAACAACCGCTTCCTCGATCTGCAGTTCCGCATGCCCGAGGAACTGCGCGCGATCGAGCCGGCGATGCGCGAGCGGGTCGCAGCCCGGGTCGGCCGCGGCAAGGTCGAGTGCCGGATCTCGATCAACGCCAATGCGGCGGCAGCACCCGCCGCCATCGATGCGGCGGCGCTCGCGGCACTGATGGACCTCGCCGGGCGCGTTCGCGCCGCGGCGCCCGACGCGTCCGGCCTCGCTGTTGGCGAGATCCTGCGCTGGCCCGGGGTGGTACCGACGCAGTCGGCTGCTCCTGATCTGCTGCGCGAGACCACGCTCGCGCTGTGCGCGGAGGCGCTCGAGCAGTTCAACGCCTCGCGCGAGCGCGAGGGCGAGAAGCTGCGCGGCTTCCTGCTCGAGCGCGCCGACGGGGTAGCGGCGATCGTCGCGGAAGTGAAGCCGAAGATCCCGGCGCTGCTCGCCGCGCAGCGCGAGAAGCTGACCCAGCGTCTCGCCGACGCCGGCATCGCCGCCGACCCCGATCGCCTCGCACAGGAACTCGTGCTCTACGCATCGAAGATCGACGTCGAGGAAGAACTGTCGCGGCTGATGGCGCACGTCGAGGAGCTGCGCCGCACGGTCGATCGCGGCGGCGCAGTGGGCAAGCGGCTGGACTTCCTGATGCAGGAGTTCAACCGCGAGTCGAACACGCTGGGCTCGAAGTCGGTGGACACCCGCACCACGCAGGCGGCGATCGAACTCAAGGTACTGATCGAGCAGATGCGCGAGCAGATCCAGAACATCGAATAGCCCGTTCGCCGCGACGTGCGCCTGCGGATGCAGGCGCGCAGCCGCAGGCGCCAGCGGCGAGGCCCTGCCGGTCGCACGCGCCGCACGGCCCCCGTGCCTGCGCACCCTGCCGACGCGCTTCCGGTGCACAATATCTGATGACCTTCGCCCATCCGCGGATTGCGTTCACGGCGCGCGTCCTCGTCCCGACTGCGCGAGCGGGCGGCCCGACCGTGCGGGTTGCCCCGGCGGCACGCGACTGCCGGGCGTACGCGCGATGAGCGGACGCCTGTTCGTGGTGAGCGCCCCGTCCGGTGCCGGCAAGACCTCGCTCGTGCACGCGCTGCTGGCGGCCGACCCGGGCGTGCGCAAGTCGGTGTCGTTCACCACCCGCGCGCCGCGGCCGGCGGAGACCGACGGCGAGGACTACCACTTCGTGACGCCGGAACAGTTCGCGAAGATGATCGCCGCGGACGATCTTCTGGAGCACGCAGAGGTGCACGGCAACCGCTACGGCACCGGCCGCAGCTGGGTGCTCGCTGCGCTCGCGGGCGGCGCGGACATCGTGCTCGAGATCGACTGGCAGGGCGCACGGCAGGTGCGGCGGCTGTACCCGGACGCGGTCAGCGTGTTCATCCTGCCGCCGTCGATCGCGGCGCTGGAGTCGCGGCTGCGCGGGCGTGGCCAGGACAGCGACGCGGTGATCGAGCGGCGGCTGCACGCAGCGCGCGCCGAGATCGCGCATGTCACTGAATTTGAATATGTTATAGTCAACACCGAGTTCGCCACGGCGGCGCGCGAATTGCACAGCATCGTGATCGCGCACCGGCTGTTGCAACCAGCGCAGCTTGCACGCCACGGCGCGTTGCTCGAATCGCTGAAGTAGATCACCGTTGGTCGAGGAGCGCGGCTGGCAGCGTCGGTTGCCCTGCGCAGCGCGCGTGGCAACCGGGATGTGCCGGGAACATCAGCCGCAGGCGCAAGCCGGCGGCATCGCGGCAGACCCGCTCCTGCGCAGCAGCCCTGCGACCCACTGGAAACGCTGAACTGGAGGCCTGCCATGGCACGCATCACCGTCGACGACGCTCTGAAACACATCGACAACCGGTTCGAGCTCACGCTCGCGGCCACCTATCGTGCGCGACAGATCACGATGGGCGCCCTGCCGCTGGTCGAAGCGAACAAGGACAAGCCGACGGTGATCGCGCTGCGCGAGATCGCTGCGGGCAAGGTAGGCGCCGAGGTGCTGAATCGCCCGGCTGCAGCCGCGGTCTGACAGCACCGCGCAGCCGTCACCCTGGCCGGGGCGTGCGCTGCAATCAGCGCGCGCAGCAGTCGACGACACGCCGTGAGCGGCAACGCCCGCTGACGGCGTTCGCGTTTCTGGTAGTCTCGTTCGCAGTGTCGTGACCCCACACTGGACCGGCGCCGCGGATGGTCGAAGCCGAACTTCTGTTCAAGGACCTGACCTCCTACCTCAAGGCGGACGACGTGTCGCGCCTGCAGCGCGCGTACGAGTTCAGCGAAGCCGCACACCACGGCCAGTTCAGGAAGACCGGCGAGCCCTACATCTCGCACCCGCTGGCGGTGGCGAAGATCCTCGCCCAGTGGCACCTCGATCCGCAGGCCCTCACTGCCGCGCTGCTGCACGACGTGATGGAGGACACCGCGGTCACCAAGGACGAGATCGCGCAGTCCTTCGGCAAGCCGGTGGCCGAACTGGTCGACGGCGTGTCGAAGATCGACGCGATCGAGTTCCAGAGCAAGGAAGACTTCCAGGCGGAGAACTTCCGCAAGATGCTGCTGGCGATGGCGCGCGACGTGCGCGTGATCCTGATCAAGCTCGCCGACCGTCTGCACAACATGCGCACGATGCAGGTGATGGACCCGGTGCGCAAGAAACGCATCGCGCGCGAGACGCTGGACATCTACGCGCCGATCGCCAATCGCCTCGGGTTGAACAGCATCTATCAGGAGCTCGAGGACCTGTCGTTCCGCTACCTGCACCCGACGCGCTACCGGGTGCTCGCCAAGGCACTGAAGACTTCGCGCGGCAACCGGCGCGAAGTGGTGAGCAAGGTGCTCGAGGCGATCGTCGCGCGACTGAAGGATGCCGGCATCGACGCGCAGGTGACCGGCCGCGAGAAGCACCTGCACTCGATCTACAACAAGATGATCGAGAAGCAGCTCTCGTTCGCGAAGGTGCAGGACATCTACGGCTTTCGCGTCATCGTCAAGGACGTGCCCGCCTGCTACCTGACTCTGGGCGTGCTGCACGGGCTGTACAAGCCGTTCCCGGGCAAGTTCAAGGACTACATCGCCATCCCCAAGGCCAACGGCTACCAGTCGCTGCACACGACGCTGTTCGGTCCGTTCGGCATGCCGCTGGAGGTGCAGATCCGGACCCAGGAGATGCACAAGATCGCCGAGGCCGGAGTCGCCGCGCACTGGCTGTACAAGACCTCGGATGCAGACCTGAACGAACTGCACCAGAAGACGCATCAGTGGCTGCAGAGCCTGCTCGAGCTGCAGTCCACGTCGGGCACCGCGGTCGAATTCCTCGAACACCTGAAGATCGACCTGTTCCCCGACGAGGTCTACGTGTTCACGCCCAAGGGCAAGATCATGGCACTGCCGCGCGGGGCGACGGCAGTGGACTTCGCCTACTTCGTGCACACCGACATCGGCAACCGGGCGATCGCCGTGAAGATCAACGACGAGCTGATGCCGCTGCGCTCGGAGCTCAAGAACGGCGACCGGGTAGAGATCATCACCGCGGTGCAGGCCCGGCCGAATCCCGCGTGGCTGAACTTCGTCACCACCGCGCGCGCGCGCGCGCAGGTGAGGCACTTCCTGAAGACGATGCAGCTCGAGGAATCGGTTCATCTCGGCGAGCGGCTGTTCAATCAGGCACTGGCGGGGCTGCGCGCGAAGGCCGGCGAGATCGAGTCCGACAGCTGGGAGAAGCTGCTGCGTGACTCGGGCGTCAAGACGCGCAACGAGCTGTACGCCGACATCGGACTGGGCAAGCGGCTCGCTGCGGTGGTGGCCGCGAAGCTGCTGCAGCTGACCGGCGAGAATTCCGACGAGCACCGGATGCCCGGCACGATCCTGATCCGCGGCACCGAGGGCATGGCAGCGCAGCTCGCGCGCTGCTGCAACCCGATTCCCGGCGATCCGGTGATCGGGCTGGTGAGCAAGGGTCAGGGGATAGTCATCCACACGCAGGACTGCTCGGTGATCCGCAAGAACCGGCACGAGTCCGACAAGTGGGTCGACGTGCAGTGGGACGACAAGACGCGGCGCAGCTTCCTGGTGAGCATCCGGCTGTCGGTGGCGAACCAGCGCGGCGTGCTCGCGCGCGTGGCAGGGGCCATCGCCGAGGCCGGCTCCAACATCGACAACGTCAGCGTCGATCAGTCGGATTCGAGCGCGTACTCGACGATGAACTTCACGATCCAGGTGACCAACCGGTTCCATCTGGCGCAGATCATGAAACGACTGCGCCTGATCCCCGAGGTGGTGCGCATGACGCGCGTGAAGGGTCAGCCGAGAGAGCGTGACTGAGCCGGGCGCGCACCCGGGCGTATCGTCGGCCCCCGCGGCGGCCGGTCCGGCGCAGCCTTCTTCCGCCGTGGCGAACGCGGACTCGCCGCAGCGCCACGACGCCGCGCTCGCCTGGTACTTCGTGATGGTGTGGGGCGCGGGCTACCTTGCCACGCGGCTGGGCCTGATCTACGCACCGCCGTTCACCTTCCTGTCGCTGCGCTTCTGCGCGGCTGCGCTGTGCATGCTGGCGATCGTGGCGCTGGTGCGTCCGCGCTGGCCCGCAGCGCTGCTCGCCGGGGCCGATGCGGGTGAACGCTACCGGCGCATCCGTGCGCAGACCGGGCACCTGGTGGTGGCCGGTCTGCTGATGCACGCGGTGAATCTCGGCGCAAGCCACTACGCACAGTATCTGGGGCTCGCCGCCGGCACCTCGGCGCTGATTCTCGCTGCGCAGCCGCTGCTCACTGCGGTGGTCGCCGGGCGGCTGCTCGGGCAGGCCCCGGACGCGCGCCAGTGGCTGGGGGTGATCATCGGGCTCGTCGGAGTGGCGATGCTGGTCGCGCACAAGGCCGGGCTCGCGGAAGTCACCGTGGCGAACTTCACCTCGGTGCTGATCGCTCTGCTCGGCATCACCGCCGGCACGCTCTACCAGCGCCACTACTGTCCGCAGGTCGATCTGCGTCTCGCGCTGCTGGTGCAGCTGGTTGCCTCCGCGCTGGTGATCACGCCGCTCGCGTTCGTGGTCGAGGGCTTTCGCGTGGTGTGGGCACCCGGGCTGTTCGCCGCGCTGGCGTTTCTGGTGGTGTTCGCGTCGATCCTCGCCAACATCGCGCTGCACACGCTGATGCGCCGCGGCGAGGCCACCCGCGTCACCAGCCTGATGTATCTGACCCCGGTGGTGGCCGTGCTGCTCGAACTGTGGCTGTTCGACGTCGTACCCACCGCACTGACGCTGCTCGGCGGGGCGGTCACCTGCGCCGGC
>CANGUQ010000160.1 GCA_947456915.1 Betaproteobacteria bacterium | reverse complement strand
TCGCCGCTGCGGGAGGTGCACGATGAAGACGGTGTATCGGCTGGAACTGGGCGATGCGCGCGTGATGGTGCAGGCGGCGCTGGCGAAGGCCGCCGAGCTCGGTGTGCCGCAGACGGTGTGCATCGTCGACGACGGCGGCTTTCCGATCGCGCTCGAGCGCATGGACGGCGCCCGCATCACCGGGCCGCAGATCGCGTGGAACAAGGCGTTCACCGCCGCCGGCCACAAACGCTCGACGCACCTGTTCAACACGCCGCCGAACGGCCCCGCGCTTCCGGGCAACGAGGCATTCGGCATCCAGTGGAGCTTCGACGGTCGCTTCGCGGTGTTCGTCGGCGGTTTTCCGATCGTCGTCGACGGGCAGGTGGTCGGCGGTGTGGGCATGTCCGGCGGCAACGGCGAGCAGGACACGCACTGCGGCGTCGCAGCGCTCGCTGCGCTGCAGACGCTGCTCGGCGCCGCCCACACGGTGCTGGTGAAGGCCGACATCAAGCAGTGACCGGCTCGCGGCCGCCGCTCGCCGTCGCCGCGGCTGCGCGCAATGCGCCGCTGGGCGAGCGGGTCGCCGCGCAACTGCGCGCGGACATCCTCGACGGGCGTCGCCTGCCCGGCGAGCGGCTGATCGAGGATCGCCTGTCCGAGGAACTCGGCGTGTCACGGGTGCCGATCCGCGAGGCGCTGCGTGCGCTGGCCGCCGAGGGGCTGGTCGAGCTGCTGCCGCGTCGCGGCGCGTCGGTGGCGCGCGCCTCGCCGCAGACGATCCACGACCTGATCGAGGTGCGTGCGACGCTGGAGGCGCTCAACGCTCGTCTGGCTGCGCGCAACCACGACGCCGCCAGCGCGAGCGAACTGCGCCGCATCCTCGCTGCCGGCGATGCGGCGGCACGATCGGGCAGTGCCAGCGAACTGATGCGCCTGAACGGCGAGTTTCACGACACGCTCGCCCGGGCAGGCCGCAACAGCGTGCTGTGGGAGATCATGCGCACGCTGCGCGAGCGTACCAACCTGATCTTCGCCGCGAGCGCGGGCGCGCGCGCGCCGCAGAACTGGACCGAGCACTCGGCGATCCTCGCCGCCGTGCTCGACGCCGACGAGGAACTCGCGGCGATGCTGGCCACCCGGCACGTACGGCGCGCAGGCGACGCCGCGCTGCAGGCCGACCCCGCCACGCACGCGAGATCGGGAGGCGACACGCACGCTGCGCTACCCGTCGACGCACGGGCGCAGCCCGACGCCGCACCGCTCACCGGCGCTGCGCACCATACCCACATCGGCCCGCGCACCGACACGGTGCTGCGCGCGAGCGCAACGCTTTCCGCCGAAGCCGTCGCGCCAACCGACGCCGTCCCGCCAACCGACGCCGTACCGCCGACCGACGCCGTCGCGCCGACCGACGCCGTCGCGCCGACGGACGCCGTCCCGCCGACGGACGCCGTCCCGCCGACCGACGCAGCACCGTAAACCGAAGCAGCACCGCGTACCGACGCACCACCGTAAACTGAAGCGGTGCCAGAGCCGGGCACAGCACGGCAGACCGAAGAAGTGCCACAGGCGGACGCCCAAGGCACTGGCATCGAGCCGCGCACCGGTGCGGCGTGGCGCGCCAAGGGCGTGCGGCCGCCGCGGGCGCCAGCGGATGACGCTCGGGCACATGCGCGCAACCCTGCGCGACACCCACGACCATTGCGCTGACGAAAGAGGAGCGCGTACGCCCAGTCGGTCGTGAGCGCGGCGATCGACGCACAGGCATCGGCGTATCCCGTTGCCCCGCGCGCCGGGTTTGCCGCCCGCAGCGCGCTCGCGGATAATCGACCGGTCCCTTGCCGGGATGGCGGAATCGGTAGACGCACCGGACTCAAAATCCGGCGGTGGCGACACTGTGGGGGTTCGAGTCCCCCTCCCGGCACCAGCACAGCCCTCATCGGCGCCGCACGGTGTGCGCAGCACGGCGCGCTGCCCCTTCAACACTGAAGCGGCACCCGTGTGCTCCCGCGCGGCAACCGCGCACAACTCGCTGCCGAATACACCGCCGCGCGGTGCCCGCGGGCGGATCGTCCGACGCAGGCGCACGCGTGCGGATCGGCGTAGATTTTCGCCTTCTACGACACGAACGTGGAGGCAGCGATGGCGCGCGCAGGGCAGCAGGGGGCGATCCGGCTGATGAGGCTGGCGGTCGTGACGGCGCTCGCATGTGCGGCCGCAGGCCTGCATGCGGAGGTCACCCGCATCGAAGTGGTCAAGCGCATCCCGATCGCCGGTGCGAGCTACGGCGATGCTGGCGCCTACGAGCGGCTGGTCGGGCGCTTTCACGGGGAACTCGATCCGGCGCATCCGCTCAACCGCGACATCGTCGACATCGCCGCGGCCCCGCGCAATGCGCGCGGGCGCGTCGAGTACGCGGCGGACTTCGACATCCTGAAGCCCGTGGACCTCGCGCGCGGCAACGGCGCGCTGCTCTACGACGTGAACAATCGCGGCAACAAGCGTGCGCTCGCGGATTTCAATGACGCGGAGCGGCTCAACGATCCGTCGAAACCCGCCGATCTGGGCAACGGCTTCCTGATGCGCCAGGGCTTCACCGTCGTCTGGAGCGGCTGGATCCAGGACCTGCCGGCAGACGACGGGTCGCTGCGCATCCAGTTGCCGGTCGCCCCGGGCCTGGGGCAGGACGTGTGGGACGAACTTCTCGCGAACAACCGCACGACGCGCGTCTTCCCGCTGAGCTTCGCCGCCGCCAGCACCGACCCCTCGCGTGCCCGCCTGTACATGCGCGTGCGCAACTCGGACACGCCGGTGCTCGTGCCTGCGGGAGGGTGGGAGTACGTGAATGCGCGCTCCATCCGGCTGCTGCCCGCAGGCACGCCGTTCCCGGTCGGCGTGCTCTACCAGTTCGTCTATCCGGCCGAGAACCCGCCGGTGGCCGGCATCGGCTTCGCGGCCACGCGCGACCTGGTGGCGTACCTGCGCCACGAAGCCAGCCCGGGCAATCCGCTGGCAGGGGGCATCCGCCGCGCCCTCGCCTACGGCGCCTCGCAGAGCGGCCGCTATCTGCGCGACTTCACCTGGCGGGGCTTCAACGAGGACGAAGCGGGCCGGAAGGTGTTCGACGCGATCAACCCGCACATCTCGACCGCGCGGCTGTTCCTCAACCATCGCTTCGCGCAGCCCATCCGGATGATCGACATCGGCTACGGCTTCCACGGCTTCCCGGACACCACGTTCCCGTTCGCCTATCAGGACGAGACCGATCCGTTCAGCGGGCGCGTCGACGGCATCCTCGCCCGCTGCACGGCGCGCGGCAACTGTCCGAAGGTCATCCACAGCAGCACCGGCATCGAGTACTGGCAGAGCGGGCAGTCGCTCGTCACCACCGACCCGTCCGCGCGGCGCGACGCGACGCTTCCCGCGGACGTGCGCGTCTACCACTTCGCCGGAACGCAGCACATCATGGGGGCCACGATGCCGCCGGGGGTGTGCGCGCTGCCGCCGAACACGATCGACCCGCGTCCGTTCCTTCGCGCGCAGCTCGTGGCGATGGACCGCTGGGTCCGCGACGGGACGGCGCCGCCGCCCTCCGCCTATCCCCGGCTCGCCGACCGGACGCTGGTGCCGATGCGCGTGTGGCGGTTCCCGGATATCCCGGGCGTGCAGAAGCCGGCCGGGCCGGCGCCGAAGCGGCGCTTCGACTACGGGCCGGAGTTCGCGCGCGGCGTGTTCGGCAAGGCGCTGCCCGGCGTGCTGGAGGGCGACTATCCGGTGTTGGTGCCGCAGGTGGACGGCGACGGCAACGAGATTGCCGGCCTGCGCGTGCCCGAGCAGGCGGTACCGATCGCCACCAGCATGGGCTGGGCGGTGCGCGGCGCCGCGTCCGGCACGCCGGGCGAACTGTGCTACCTCGACGGCAGCATCGTGCCGTTCTTGCGGCGTGCGGACCAGCGTCGCGACTTTCGCGACCCGCGTCCCTCTCTCGCCGAACGCTACGGCACGCCGGACGAGTATGCGGCGAAGGTGCGCGCCGCGGCCGCGGCGCTCGCGCAGTCCGGTTACCTGCTGGAGGAAGACCTGCCGCGGCTCGCAGCACGGGCGGCTGCCGTCCGGTGGTGAACCCGCGCACCGCAGCGCCCCGCGCACGCCGGTCTGCTCCACGGCCGTGTCGGGTCACGGGGTCGCCGTGACATCGCGCGACACGCGTGCATCCAGGGCCGCTGCCCTGGCGGTGATCGATCCGTGGACCGTGAACCGCCGAGCGGCGAAGCGGTCATGGGGATGCGCATCCACGGCAAGCGTCCGCCCGGTCCGGTCCTGCCGTCGCCGCGGCAGCCGGCAACGAGGGGGCCTGCGCAAGATTGGGGGGGCATGGCCACGGACAATTGCCTGGGCCTCGCCCCTTAATTCGTCGCGCTGCGAGTCGATATGTGGTGTACCGTCCGGGCCATCTGCCGTGTGGGCTGATCCGGTCCGCGGCGGGGCTGCGAACGCCGACGAGGCGGACTGGGCGTTGCCCGACCGAGCTGGGGGAATTCGATGAACTGGCGCTTGCTTGCGGCTGCGTTGGGCGTGTGCGTGGGTCTGGTGACGGCTTTCTCTGAGGATGCCATGGCGGATTTGACGATCTTTTCGGCGGTGCAGGGACAGGTGACAAGCGGTGGCCAACCGGTCGCCGGAGCCACGGTCGAGCGCAGCTGGCGCTGGATGTGGAAGAAGGAAGACGGCGCCGACTCCGCGATGACGGCAGCCGACGGTTCATTCGCGTTCCCCGCGATCGCGCGGCGCTCGCTGTTTGGCAGCCTCGTTCCGCACGAGCCGTTCGTCGAGCAGACGATGCTGATCAGGTTTCAGGGGCAGACGTTCAAGGCGTGGATGCTCGACAAGCGCAACTACGAAGCAAACGGAGAACTGGACGGAAAGCCGATCCGATTGATCTGTCGATTGGAAGCGCCGTTTCAGCGCCACGGCCGCGTCAGCGGCATCTGCGAAATTCGATGACTGGTACAGGAACCTCGAAATGTCCGAAAGTGCTCTGAGTCCCGAACAGGCCGCCGCCATAGCGAGCGGCGTCTACGCCCTGCAGGACCGATCGATCGAACGCATCCGCGAGCGCAACGCGCCCATGTCGAGCTACGATCCTCTGCTCAGCGACGATTCCGGTTTCAGCGGATTGACGGGCCAGCGCTTCGAGGGGCGTTCGGGAAATGTCTTCTGGCACGAGCTTTCCGGATTCGGCTATATCGCTCAGGGTACCGGTCGGCGCGCAGGCGAGCTGCTGCTGGCAACGCGTGGCACGGCATCCACGGCTGACGCGCTTACCGATCTGAACTTCGGGTTCACGAACGGACCCGCAGGCAGACTGGTGCATTCGGGATTCATGACGACCTGGAAGTCCTACAGCCAGACCCTCGACACCGCGCTGCGGGGAAAGAATCCCCGACGGATCCACTGCGTGGGTCACAGTCTGGGCGGTGCGCTGGCGATGCTCAATGCCGAGTACCTGGCGAAGAACCGCGTGGCCGAAGTGGTCGTCTACACGTTCGGCGCGCCGCGCGTCGGCGACTGGTTTCAGAGGCAGGCATTCGTATCGTCGGTGGGCGAGAGCAACATCCATCGGGTCGCGAACGTTTCCGATCCGGTTCCGATGATCCCGCTGTTCCCCTATTTTCACGTGCAAGGGATTTCGATCGACACTGGCGCAGGCATGATTTCTCCCGATGCTCATCGAATGACGGTCTATGAACCGAACATGGTCGGCAGGACGTGGAGATCGATGCAGGCAGCGGGAGCGCAACTGCAGCGGGCGATTGAAAGCGGCGTCGAGTACGACCGCGCGCTCGCCACGGCGATGATCTCTCCCATGGGATCGACCATGGGGTTTCACCTCGTCGGCAAGGCGCTCGCCTGGCTGGTGAAGAAAGCACTGGTCGTCGTCAGCGGAACCTTGCTTGCCGCTGGCGCCACGGTGCTCGATCGTCTTGCCTGGCTGATCAGCGAAGGCGCCTCGAAATGCCGCGAGATCGCAGCCGAAGCCAGGACCCTGCTGAGCGCAGTGATGCACTTTCTCGGCCGCAAGGCCGTACAGGTCGCGGACATCGGTATCACTTTCGTGCGCTGGGTGCTCGGTCTGCTGTGGACCAGCTTGAGAGTGGCCGCCTCCGTGGCCGGCTCGATCGCGATGCGCCGCACCTGAGCACGGTCGATTGCCGCGCGAGCGAGTCGGCATGGCTCGCCCTCGCCAGAACGTGGTTGCCTGCCGCGCCGCTGACGGCAGCAGCGGGCTGTGCCTGGCTCTCGTACAGCGCGTGGCGATCCTGCACGGAGCCAGGCTGCAGTCACTGACGCCGATGGGCCGCGGCACCCGGATGTGCCTCGCTCTGCCGCTGGCAAGCCTGAACCCTTCCTCAGGCGGCGGGCGCGGGGCCTGACAGGGTCAGGCAGTCCTGTTGTCGAGCATGCGAAGGACCTTCGCGGGCTCACGGTCTGCAAGGTTCAGCAGCACCAATGCCGGCCCCTGCGTAGTGCGGTCGCCGCGCTCCCAGTGGCGCAGGGTTGCGACCGATACACCGAAGCGCGCCGCGAACCGGGGTCAACGCCGGAAAAATTCTGACCGGCTGGGTAGTTTTGGACGCACATACACACCCTCCCATACCCGCCTTGCGAGGGTACCTGCCAAGCAAGCGTCCAAACCGAGCCGTTAGGAATGATCGCTGCGCACGGCAACGTCACTGTCAGAAGCCCACCTCTTTCTGGTGCTGCACAGCGAGGATCGTCACGGCATCGGCGTCAATACGATAACGGGCCACGTAGCCGCTATCGCCGAAATCGATGATCCACTCGCGAAAATCATCGGGCATGTCCTCGATGGGACGGCCGATGCCAGGTTGTTGACCGAGCGCCTTGACGCCCAGGCGGATCGCCCTCACGCCCCGCCTGGCGGCATCGATGTTCCTGGGTGCGAGGGCGCGATACAAGCGCTGAACATCGAGCAGTGCCGGTCTTGACCAGATCAGACGTGACATGCCGGGGGTTCGAGGTCGTTGCCCTGTTCGAGCTCGGCTAGCCAGGCATCGGCCTCAGCGGCGGTCACATGATGTCCCGTGGTCCGGTATTCCTCCCACGCTTTGAGGGTGTCCTGGCGGAACACCTCTCGTCGTTCCTCGCGATCAACATACTGCGTGATCGCCTCGCGCATAAGCCAGTGTGGAGTGCGACCTCGGACTTCGGCCAGACGCTTCAGGCGGGCCTTGGTGTCCTCGTCGACCTTGATCGCCACGGGGCGAACGGCAGAAGCAGTCATGACAGTAGATCGAACAGTATTAATAGGTATTACCTTACCATACCTGAACTGCAATCCGGTCATGAGTCGTGCGAACTCGGCGCGCCACGTCGTTTGACACCAGCGGCCGGATGACCCTGCGGCATCAGGGTCAAGTCTTGAGTATTGCGTGGGCGCGATGAAGACCCTCGAACGCGTCGTCAGTAATCGCGCGTGTCGCACGAGACAATCAGGCCCGTCTGACCGGCGACATGCCACCGCAACCACGCGCTCATCGTCCCGCGAATAGTACTTTCAAACACCCCCGCAGCCCCCGCCCGTAGACCCCAGGCGTCGCGCCGACGCGCAGCACGACCGGCGACAGGCTCCGGGTGACGCGGTCAAATCTGCGGCAAGGCACGGAATGGGCGCAGGATGCCCCTCGAATGCCTCGTGCTCACCCGCGCCCCGATCCGCGAGCGCAACACGCCCCGCCCTGCACCTGCACCTGCAGCGCCCGTGCACGGTATGCGCTCGATCTGCCGATGCCCTCCAGGCAGCGTCGCTGCGCCAGGTCACACCGCCCACTGCGCGGGTGAGGAGGAGAGATTCGAGGGTCATCGGGTGCTGCCCGGCCGCCTTGACCGCCTGATCCAGGGGCCATGGCTGCTCCTGCAGCGCGTCGGCGCGACGCCTGCGTCCGC
>CANGUQ010000159.1 GCA_947456915.1 Betaproteobacteria bacterium | reverse complement strand
GTCAGATGCCGGCGCGGCGGCGGCACCAGCGCCGCCAGCCGCGCGATGAAGTCCAGCGGCTCGATTACCAGGTGCGTGGTCCCGTCGTGCCACGGCGTCCTGAACCCGTAGCACACCTGACCCGATGCGCTCACCGACAGATCGAGCGTGATGCGCAGTCCGCGTGGTTGAATATAAAACAGGGACGTCGGCGATACGTTCCCCGATCAGGCCGAAGCCGTACTCGCCTTTCTCCGCCGGGAGCGGCCCGAGCTCGAGCGGCGCTGCGCATTCCCGGGGCTGGACGAGTATGTTCTCGATTTCGCGGTGGACTTCGTCGAGGAGGCATCCCTGCTGTCACTGCATCTTCCAGCCGACCTGGTCGAGAGGATCATCGGCATGAACGTCATCCGTCTGGCGACGGTGCTCGTCGCCTGCCTCCTGTCGGCCACCGCGCTCGCCCAGACACGAGCGGACGTGTGCGCGCCCGACGTCTACGAGGCGGTGAAACAGCACCTGCAGATCGACCGCTTCGCGCCGAGACGGGATGCCGGCAATGTCATCGCCGCGGCGTGCCGGATCTGGCCGTATCGGCCCGACTCGCTGCTGGCGGCCTTCGCCTACGACGAAGGGGTCGAATACGAGAAGCGCCTGATCGTGCTGATGCTCGACGCGAAGACGAAGCGCGTCATCAGCAGCTTTCGGGATGTCATCGGGGAAGATGCGGTCATCGCGGTCGGCGAGCACAGCCTCGCGCTCGATACGGCACGCTATCAGCTCGGCGAACAGGCTCGCGCGTTCGGCGTCATTTTCCAGAGCGGGGCCCGCGGGGCGAGTTGCGGGCAGGGCTATTGGGGCAACGAACTCACCCTGTTTCTTCCGGAGGGCAGCACCCTCCGCCCGGTGGCGGGGCTCAACCTCTCCTTCACGCGCTGGCTGGAAGGCTGCCCGGCGACCGCGCACGATCGCGCGCTCTGGGAGGATGCACAGCTCACCGTGCGCGTGGGTACCACCCGCACCAACGGGCTGTTCGACCTGATCGTCACAGCCAGCATCGGCGTCACCGCGATGAACGTATCGCCCGGAGGGCGGAAAGACCGCGCGGAGCGGCATACCCTGCGCTACGACGGCAAGGTCTACACGCGGGGCAAGGCGGCTCCGTGGTGGTTGTACTGAGCGGCCCGCCTGCCTTCGCGCACGACGGGATCGTGCGAATAGTACTTTCACAAACCCCTGCAGCCACCGCCCGTAGACCCCAGGCGTCGCACCGACGCGCAGCACGCGCGGCGACAGCCTCCGGGTGACGCGGTCAACACGGCGGTAAAGCACGGAACGGGCGCAGCATGCCCCTCGAATGCCTCGCGCTCACCCGCGCCCCGATCCTCGAGCGCAACACGCCCCGCCCTGCACCGGTAGCGCCCGTGCAGGGTGTACGCGCGATCTGTCGATGCCGTCCCGGCAGCGTCGCTGCGCCAGGTCACACCACCCACTGACCCGGCGGTGCGCGCGCCGCGTGCAGCACACGCGGCTCCTGCGAGCTGTCCGATGCGTGATCACCCTGCGCGAGAATGCGCGCAATCACCCCGGGTTCCTCGATGCTCGCCAGCAGGGTGGCACGTCGTCGTCACCGACATCCTCAAGCCGAAGGCCGGGCCGTGGCCGCAGAGATCGTCGCCGCGGGCGGCAGCGCGAGCTTCGCGGTGCTGGATGTGCGCTTCACCGAACAGGCCAGCACCGTTGTCGCGGCGGTGCTTTCCGAGCGCGGTTCCATCGACGCTCTCGTGCTCAATGCGGGCATCGCGCACAAGGTGCCGCTGGCACGATTGTCGGCCGAGCGCTGGGACAACACGGTGGATATCGACCTCAAGGGCATGTTCCGCGTCGCGCGTGCCGCTCGGGCGCGTTGGCGAGCTGGAGGACATCGCCGCGGTGATTCCCTTCCTCGCTTCGGATGCCGCGCGCTACGTGGCGGGCCAGTTCATCGTTGCCGACGGCGGTCTGGCGATCGTGCCGCAGTAGTCCCCTTGCGCGGAGGGGATACGAAGCTGCAGCGGCCGGGCGCTCTTCAACGTGCAACAACCATAGCGTCGACTCTGCTCAGCGACGTCGCGCCAGATGCAAGTGGCGTTGACACGCAATTGTTTCTGAAATGCTTTTGCATTTCGCGAAACAAGAAACAGGGTGTCCGATCGTGGCTCGCGCTTCCAACCGGCAGGCGGTGCTCAAGCCGCAGGATTTCTACCTGCTGCTGGCGTTGGCCGCGCTCGGAGATCAGGCCGCGACGACCTACCCCGAGCTGGCAGCGTTCTCCGGCCTGTCGATGTCAGAGGTACACGCTGCGCTGAAACGCGCAGCCGCAGCACGCCTGCTGTTCTTCGACGGCAAACAGCCGCGCCTCGCGCTACCGGCGTTCAACGAGTTCTTGTATCACGGCGCGAGGTACGCGTTTCCCGCCGTGCGCGGCAGCATGGTGGCCGGCGTGCCGACGGCGCACGCGGCGGCCCCGCTGAACGCGCAGATCGCCCCGTCTGCGGATCCGCCTCCGGTCTGGCCGGCCCTGGAAGGCTCGGTCCGCGGGGTAGCGCTGGTGCCGCTGTATCCGTCTGCGCCCGCCGCGGCGCTGCGCAGCGAGGCGCTGCATCAGAACCTCGCGCTGTTCGACGCGCTGCGCGTGGGCAACACGCGTGAGCGCAAGCTCGCGCAGACGCTGTTCGAGGCGCGGTCGTGATCGCTGGTGATCCCGACGTCGCCAGCGTCGAGGTGGTCGCGGCCGCACCAGGCGAGTTGTGCGACGAACTGGTGCTGGTCGGCGGCTGCGCCGCAAGCCTGCTGATCGACAGCGCGACGGCGCCACCACCACGGGTTACCTATGACATCGATGTGGTGGCGGTAGTGGCAGCCCTGCGCGATCAGCATGCGCTGGAACGCCGCCTTGCCGAGCGAGGGCTGACCCGCGACGTCTCGCCCGACGCACCGATCTGTCGCTGGAAGGCTGGTGCCATCGCAGTCGACCTGATGCCGACCGATGAGCGCATTCTCGGTTTCTCCAATCGCTGGTACGCCGAGGCAGCCGCTTCCGCGCTGCGCGTCGCCCTGCCCAGCGGACAGCGGGCGGGAGATCAACCTGCTTTCCGCGCCGGCGTTCCTGGCCACGAAGTTCGAAGCGTTCAATACACGCGGCGGCGGCGACGTGCTGGCCATTCATGATTTCGAGGACATCGTGAATGTCATCGAGGGCCGCGCGGCGATCATCGACGAAGTGCAGGCTGCGAGCCCGGCGTTGCGCGCGTATCTGGCCTTGCAGTTTGCTGCGGTGAGCACTGCTCCCGGATTCGACACCGCGCTGCCTGGTCTGGTTGCGTTCGACGAATTGCTCGCGCAGCGCATCGGGTCGGTGCGGCGGCGCGTGGCGGCCATCGCGGCGATGCTGTGCGCGTCGTGAGCGTAGCGGCGCCAGCGCGGGTGGGGCGAGAGCGTCGCCCGAGCCTTTGCCGGGTTTACGTCTATGGTGCGTTCACCGCCGTGCGTAGCTGATCGAACACCTTGATGCCCTCCGCCGGCTCGGCCTGCGTGGTCGCGCAAGTGAGTGTGGTGCGGCCACGCGGAGTCTCGGTAATGGCCATGTAGATGAACACGCTCGCATGGTTCGGTCCCGCCTTCGGCTTTCCGTGCATGACCACGCCCATGATCCCTTCCACAGCATATGACTCGAGCTTTGCGATCGTGAAGATGTACTCGAAAACGCCGCGACAGGTCTTGAGGCGATCGGGCTGACCGGCGAGATCGCTAATCATCTTCCGCGTAAGCTGCGCGTTTTGCAGCGCATTTTCAGAAGTGAGCCCGCAGAGAGTGTTGTCGGCATTTGTCGCGCTCGGTTTCCCACTTTGCAAGCTCACCGTGGGCTCGGATGGCCTGGGCGGCATCGCTCATCTGTCGAGTGAACTGGTGCAGTTGCGTGCCGGCGTGAAGCTCACCCACATCGCCTGCAAGGGCGCCGGGCCGGCAGTGGCCGATCTGGTCGGCGGCCGCATCCAGTCCGCGTTCCTCACGCTCGCCAGTGCTATGCCGCAGGTGAAGGCGGGCACGCTGCGCGCGGTCGGCATCACCGGCGACAGGCGCATGGGCGTGCTGCCCGATGTACCGACCTTCGCCGAGCAGGGACTGAAGGGGATGGGTCTCGAACAGTGGTGGGGTCTGCTCGGACCAGCCGGGGTTGCACAACCGATCGTCGCTCGTCCGCATGCGTAGACGGTGAAGGCGCTCGCGGTGCCGGACATCCGCGAGCGCGTGACCGAACCGGGCGTGCTCGCCAACCCGTAGCCCGGCACCGTGTTTCGCCAGCTGATTCAGCGCGAGATCGTGTTCGCCGAGAGGCTGGTGAAGGAGTCCGGCATCAAGGTCGAGCAGGCGTGTGACTGGGGGCAGACTATGCAGCGGAGAGCGCCATCGCATGAGTCGGGAACGCCTTGAGCAGCTTGCGGTCCATCGTCACCACCTTCACCTCGAGGCGCATCGCCAGTGCCACGAACTCGCAGTCGTATGCCGTGCAATCGCTGTCGCGTACGAATTCGAGAACCCTGCGCGAGTCGACTTCATGCTCGTGACCAGCGAGTATCGCTTCGGCCTCGGTCTGTACCTTTGTTGCCTGGTCGAACGTCAGCGTACCCCGGCGAAGGTAACCGGCCAGCAGATTTCGGAACTCGCTGCGCCAGAGTATCGGCGCGACCCACTCGGGGTCTTTTCGGAACAATGCGTCTGCCCGCGCGCTGTGTTCGCAGGGCAGAAGGAGATACGCGAGGACGTTCGAGTCGACGACGATCACGGCCGCCCTTCGCGCTTGAGCGCGTCGATGTCCTTCGCACGAAACTTCCCCTTCGGCAGCGAAGCCCGCAGCGCGCGTGCGCGCGCGAGGCGCTCGGCCGGAGGCATCTTTCCCGGGAGCAGAACGGTCTCCAGGCACACGATCGCCTCGCTGTTGAGGCTGCGCCGATGCGCTTCTGCCGAGGACTTCAGGCGCCGGTACACTTCGTCTGGAATGCTCTTCAGCGTAAGGGTGGCGGGCATGCTGTCCTCCAGAAATCCCCATTCTGGTTCCCGCGCCATGTGCAGTCAAGCCGCCCTCAGATAGTGAGGCGACCGGCCACGATTCCCGCCGCTCGCTGAGTTGCGCTTGGACTGAGCCGTCTGCGTGCCGATGAGGCTTGGCGAGGGGTGTACCGGCTCTGCTGTTCGTGTTGTGTCCCTGTCGGCGGGCTGCTCGGTATCGCGGGTAAAGAAGGAGTGGCGATGTACATCAAGCTTGGAATGATTCTGTTGTTGTCGCTGGCCGGGCCAACGCTTGCTTCAGATTCGCTGCGGATGACTCAAGCGCAATCACCGCCGGGCGGAAGAGTGTCAGCCCCAGCCCCAGCGCCGGCGGCGGTACCCGGTGCCGGGCTGGTTGGACTTCCGCAGATGATCACGATCCCTGCCGGCAGCTTCGTCATGGGATCTCCGAAGAGTGAGCCGGGACGCCTTGGTAGCGAAGGCCCGACGCGGCGGGTTGAAATCGGCCGCTTCGAACTGGCGCGAGTGCCTGTGACCGTAGGCGAATTCGAAGCGTTCGTGAAGTCGAGCGGCCACGCGACTGGCGATTGCTGGCGCACGCAGTTTCCGCAGGGTGCGAACCATCCGGTGGTATGCGTCAGCTGGGACGACGCGCAGGCTTATCTGAAGTGGCTGAGGCAACGCACCGGCGATAACCGGTGGCGGCTGCCGAGCGAGGCGGAGTGGGAGTACGCAGCGCGGGCGGGGACGACGGGGTTGCGGTTCTGGGGCGACGGTGAATCGGAGGCATGTCAGTTTGCGAACGTGGCCGATCAGACAAGGGTGGTGACGCTCAAAGACGACAGGCCCGCGTTTCCATGCCGAGACGGCCACGTGAACACTGCCCCGGTGGGTTCGTTCAAGGCCAACAGTTGGGGCCTGCACGACATGCTCGGCAATGCGTGGCAATGGGTGGACGACTGCTTTGTGGATAGCTATGCAGGTGCGGCGAGTGACGGGCGGGCGCGTACTACCCCAGAATGCGACTTTCGCGTGCTGCGCGGGGGGTCGTTTCTCGGGGGGCCGTGGGATATCCGGTCGGCCAACCGCGACAGGAGCTGGCGCGGGCGGGGGAAGTACGGCAGTGGGTTTCGTCTGGCGCGAACCCTGCCGTGATCAGGCTGCGTGCACCTGCGGCGCCGACCTGGCGATCGCGGTGTTCACCCGCGGCATCACCTCGGTGGCCATCAGCTCGATCGAGCGGCGCGCCAGGCGCTCATCCACCCAGTCCATGTTCGCGTAGACGATCTCGCCGAAGTCGCCGGCGGTCTCGCGCAGCTGGAGGATCTGCTCGGCCACACGGTGCGGTGTGCCCCACAGCTCAAGCTTGTCGAGCATGTAGTCCATCGTGAGGGTGCAATCGTCCTGCTCGGGGCTCGCCTTGAAGATCGCGTGGCGTTTCGACAGCATCATCTTCTTCAGCAGCAGCGACCAGTAGTAGCGATAGGGGCTCGCTGCATCCTCGATCGCGTAGCGGCGCGCTGTCGCCATGTCATCGGCGACGAAGATCGTGCGCGCGACGCGCCACTCTTCCGACTTTGCCTGCTGACCCGCCTTCTTCTTGCCCTCGACGTAGTTCGTCCAGTGGCTCGACAGGTGATCGGCGAGCAGGAAGTCCGCCGACAGCGGATGAAAGTCGCGCTCGCCCATCGCGATCACGCCCTTGGAGAAGGGTGCCACCACGGTGCCGACGATTTCCGGTCGCGGCTTCTGGAATGGCTTGTACATCTCGCCGCGTTCGATCTCGGGCACCGAGGTCTTCGCGGTGGTCACCTTGAAGCGGTTGCCGGGCAGGTCGATGTCGTAGGGCGCGTTGCGCGACCGGATTTCCAGGATCACGTCGATCGACTCGGCGAACAGCTTGTTCCGATCCTCACGCAGCATGCCCAGCGCTTCGGCATCCGAGGCCAGCGCACCGGGCGAGATGCCGAAGATGAAGCGGCCGCGCAGCGAATAGTACTTTCAAACGCCCCCGCCGCCGCCCACGCACGGCGGCCGCGAACCCGCTCCGTGCGCCGCGCTGCGAGTCACCGGAACCTTCGGCGAGCGCGACCAGCCCAGCACGCGGAAGCCCTGGCGCACGAACTCGGCGGCCGCGACCGCACCCAGCTGCCCCAGGCCCATCATGCCCACCGTGCACTCGCGCGTCTCGCGCGGATGCACGTAGGCCCAGCGGCGCTCGGCGCGCGCGCGTTCGAAGGTGCCGAACTCGCGGAAATGGCGCATCACGCAGGTGAGCAGGAACTGGCCCATCATCCGTCCCATCTCGGGGTCGGAGATGCGGGTGATCGGGGTGCCCGCGGGCAGCGTCGTGTCGCGCACGATGTTGTCGACGCCGGCCCCAAGGTTGATGATCAGCTTCAGGTTCGGGAACCGCCGGTAGAAGCCGGGCGGCGCCTTCCAGGCGAGTACGGCTTCCACGTCCTCGAACGGGCCGCAATCGGGCCAGGCGTGGAAGGCGAGCGCCGGATCGGCCGCATGCAGTGCGGCGCGCCAGTCGTCCGCGTTGTCGACCTGGCTGTAGAAGACCAGCGACATCGCTCAGGCCTTCGGGCGGTCGAGCAGCCGGCGCATCGCCAGCACCGCCATCTCGTAGCCGTCCGCACCCAGCCCGGCGACGATGCCGGTGGCCACGCGCGAGATGTACGAGAAATGGCGGAACGGCTCGCGCCGGTAGATGTTGCTCATGTGCACCTCGACGATCGGGCCGGGGAAGGCCTGCAGCGCGTCGAGCACCGCGATCGAGGTGTAGGTGAGGCCGGCACCGTTGATGATGATGCCGTCCTTCGTGCCGATCGCCTGCTGGATCGCATCGACCACCTCGCCCTCGCTGTTGCTCTGGCGGAAGTCGAGTGCGATCGCGCTGGCTTCGGCCGCGCGCCGGCAGCGT
>CANGUQ010000158.1 GCA_947456915.1 Betaproteobacteria bacterium | reverse complement strand
TCGACGGCATCGAAGTTGCGCGCCGACTCGGTGATCTGCCGCGTCACCGGATGCAGCGCCTCGGGCCGGGCCTCGATGAATGGACGGATCGCCGCATAGCGCTCGGCCACCCACGGCCCCTGGTACAGCAGTTCCGCCGTCTGCGCGAAGGGCGCATAGTCGAACTCGACGGGCGCGCCGCCCAGGGCCTGCAGCGATTCGATGGCGCGCGCATACAGCGCTGCGGCCAGGGCGTCGCCGAAGAACTCGCGCTGCCCCGGCGCCAGCACGCCGAAGCGGAAGGCGCCGGCGAACCGTGTCCCCGACGGTGCGTCCGCCGGCGCCGACCGCGACCACGGATCGGCAGCATCGGGGCCCGCGATCACGCCGAGCACGGCCTGCGCATCGGCGCAGCCGAGCGCGAATACGGCAATGCAGTCGAGCGAGCGGCACGCCGGCAACAGCCCGTGGTTGCTGATCAGCCCGCGGGTGGGCTTCAGACCCACGATGTTGTTGAACGCCGCAGGCACGCGGCCGGACCCGGCCGTATCGGTGCCCAGCGCGAAACTCACCAGGCCGGCGGCGACCGCGACGGCCGAGCCCGAACTCGAGCCGCCCGGCACGTAGTCGGCATCGAACGTGTTGGCGGGCACGCCATACTGAGAACGCACGCCGACCAGGCCGGTCGCGAACTGATCGAGATTGGTCTTGCCCACATGGATCGCGCCGGCAGCAAGCAGCCGCTGCACGACGTGTGCAGTCTCCTCGGCACGGTAGCCGAAGGCGCGGCAGGCGGCAGTGGTCATCCTGCCGCCCACGTCGATGTTGTCCTTGACGGCGAACGGAATGCCGTACAGGGGCAGCCGCGCCGCGGCCGGCGCAGCCAGCGCATCCAGTTCGGCCGCACGGTCACGCAGCGCCGCGTCGCTCTCGCGATCGATCCACACCGCGTCCTCGCCGCGCGCCGCCAGCCGGGCGATCAGGGCGTCGACCACCGCGCGTACCGTGCACCGGCCTTCGCGGTAGGCGGCCAGCATCGAGTCGATGTCGCGGATCAGCGGCGGCGAAACAGTCATCGGGAACCGGGGGCAAACGCAGGAGAGATCAGGACACACACGGCAGCAATCGCCGTGCCATGCCACTGCGACAGCAATGAGGGGCGAAGCGCACCGCCGATCGGTATCCCATCCGGGGACGCTCCAGCCCGGACTGCAGTGTGCACCATTCCAGTGCGGGCCTGCACCGTATGCGGCGTCCCCGTCACGCGGCTGCGCCGCTCCGCGCCCACGCGCGGGGCGCGCAACCGGTATCCGGCCCGCCCCGACGCACTGCCGCCGCCCGGCACCGACGGTCAGACCTTGAGGTTGCCCACCATCTCCTCGGGCCTGACCCACTGGTCGAACTGCTCGCCGGTCAGGTGTCCGGAGGCGATCGCCGCCTCGCGCAGCGTGGTGCCGTCCTTGTGCGCCTTCTTCGCGATGTAGGCGGCCTTGTCGTAGCCGATGTGCGGATTGAGCGCGGTCACGAGCATCAGCGATTCGCGCATCAGCCGCTCGATCACGTCGCGCCGGGGCTCGATGCCGACCGCGCAGTTGTCGTTGAAGCTCACCGCGCCGTCGGCCAGCAGCCGCACGCTCTGCAGGAAGTTGTGGATCATCATCGGCTTGAACACGTTCAGCTCGAAGTTGCCCATCGAGCCGCCGATGTTGATCGCGACATCGTTGCCCATCACCTGGCAGCACAGCATCGTCATCGCCTCGGACTGCGTCGGATTGACCTTGCCGGGCATGATCGAACTGCCCGGTTCGTTCTCCGGAATCGCGATCTCGCCCAGCCCGCTGCGCGGCCCGGACGACAGCCAGCGGATATCGTTGGCGATCTTCATCAGCGAGGCGGCGAGCGTCTTCAGCGCGCCGTGCGCGAACACGATGGCGTCGTTGGCTCCCATCGCCTCGAACTTGTTCGGCGCGGTGATGAACGGATAGCCGGTGAGCTTCGACAGCTCGGCGGCTACGCCGGTGGCGAACTTCGGGTGCGCGTTGAGCCCGGTGCCCACCGCGGTGCCGCCGAGCGCGAGTTCGCACAGGTGCGGCAGCGTCTGCTCGACGTGCCTGAGCCCCTGGTCCAGCTGGGCGACGTAGCCGGAGAACTCCTGGCCGAGGGTGAGTGGCGTCGCGTCCTGCAGGTGCGTGCGGCCGATCTTGACGATCGACATGAAGCCCTGCGACTTCCCGGCGAGCGTCTCGCGCAGCTTGCCCAGCGCGGGCTTGAGCTGCTTCTGCAGCGCGATCACCGCTGCCACGCTCATCGCGGTCGGAAACACGTCGTTGGACGACTGCCCGCGATTCACGTCGTCGTTGGGGTGCACCTTGCGCGACTCGCCGCGCACGCCGCCCATCAGCTCGGAGGCGCGGTTGGCGAGCACCTCGTTCACGTTCATGTTGCTCTGCGTGCCCGACCCGGTCTGCCACACGGCGAGCGGGAACTCGCGATCGTGCGCCCCGGCCAGCACCTCGTCGGCAGCGGCGATGATCGCCGCGGCCTTGTCGGCGGGAAGCTGGCCGAGTTCGGCGTTGACCTTCGCGCACGCCTTCTTCACCAGAGCGAGCGCGTAGACCTGGTCGATCGGCATCTTCTCCGTCGAGATGCGGAAGTTCTCGAGCGAGCGCTGCGTCTGTGCACCCCACAGTGCAGCGTCGGGCACCCGCATGATGCCCATGGTGTCCTTCTCTTCGCGGAAGCCCTCCGCCCCCTGGCTGTTCGTGCTCATGATCCGGTCCTCACTGGTTTTCGTGTCGTGCTGTTGCGCAGCCCGGGCTGCGCGGATACCCGCCGTTGCGCCGGTCGCACCGCGGTGCGCGCTGCGGGCGACCACCCCCGGCACCTGCTGCCCGATCGTCCCGGCGCGGGACGTCTGCGGCGCGCCGCCGCAGCAGCGCGTCGTGGTGCGCGCTTACTTGCCGGATGCGTCGACCACCGCGACTGCGGTCATGTTCACGATGCGGCGCACGGTCGAACTGGGCGTGATCACGTGCACCGGCTTCGCGGCCCCGAGCAGGATCGGCCCGACGGTGATGCCGTCGCCCGCGGCCTGCTTGAGCAGGTTGAAAGAGATGTTGGCCGCGTCGAGCGAAGGCATGATCAGCAGATTCGCCTCGCCCTTCAACCGCGAATTCGGGAACTGCTGCTCGCGGATCTCCGCCGACAGGGCGGCGTCGCCGTGCATCTCGCCCTCGACCTCGAGCCCCGGCGCGAGCGTCTGCAGGCGCACCAGCACCTCGCGCATCTTCAGCGACGAGGGTGAATCGATGCTGCCGAAGCTCGAGTGCGACAGCAGCGCGACCTTCGGCACGAGTCCGAAGCGGCGCACCTTGTCCGCCGCCATCACCGCGATCTCCGCCAGTTGCTCCGCACTCGGATCGTAGTTCACGTAGGTGTCGGCGATGAACAGCGTGCGGCCGGGCAGCAGCAGCGCGTTCATGCCCCCGAACACGTTGGCGCCGGGCTTGAGTCCGATCATCCGCTCGATGTAGCGCAGGTGGTGCTGGTACTGGCCGACCGTTCCGCACAGCATCGAGTCCGCCTCGCCCTGACGCACCAGCGTCGCGCCGATCAGCGTGGCGCGGCGACGCATCTCCAGCTTGGCATACTCGATCGACACGCCGCGCCGCTCCATGATCGAGTGGTAGAGCTGCCAGTACTCGCGATAGCGCTTGTCGCTCTCGGTGTTGACCAGTTCGAAGTCGCGGTCCTGCTTCAGGCGCAGCCCGAGTCGCTCGATGCGGGTGTTGATCACGTCGGGACGGCCGACGACGATCGGGCGCGCGAGCTTCTCGTCGACCACGATCTGCACCGCGCGCAGCACGCGCTCCTCCTCGCCTTCGGCGTAGACGACCCGCTTCGGCGCGTCCTTCGCCTTGGAGAACAGCGGCTTCATCACGAAGCCCGACTGATAGACGAACTGCTGCAACTCCTGTTCGTAGGCGTTCCAGTCGGTGAGCGGGCGCGTGGCCACGCCACTCGCTACCGCGGCTCGCGCCACCGCCGGAGCGATCTTCAGGATTAGCCGCGGGTCAAACGGGCGGGGGATCAGGTATTCGGGCCCGAACGACAGCGTGGAGTCGGTGCCGTAGGCCTGCGCCACCACGTCGGACTGCTCGGCCTGCGCGAGTTCGGCGATCGCGCGCACTGCCGCGATCTTCATCTCCTCGTTGATCGTCGTCGCGCCCACGTCGAGTGCGCCGCGGAAGATGAACGGAAAGCACAGCACGTTGTTGACCTGATTCGGATAGTCGGAGCGCCCGGTGGCGATCACCGCATCGGGCCGGGCCTGCCTCGCTTCGGCCGGATGGATCTCCGGATTGGGGTTGGCCAGCGCGAGGATGAGCGGCCGGCCGGCCATCTGCTTGACCATCTCGGGCTTGAGCACCCCGCCCGCGGACAGTCCGAGGAAGACGTCGGCACCGGCGATCACCTCACCGAGCGTGCGCGCCGCGGTGTCGATCGCGTAGACCTCCTTGTCCGGGTCCATCAGCTTCGTGCGGCCCTTGTAGACCACGCCCTCGATGTCGGTGACGGTGATGTTGGCGCGCGGCATGCCCATGTTGACCAGCAGATCGAGGCAGGCGAGCGCCGCTGCACCGGCACCGGACACCACCAGCCGGACCGTCGCGAGGTCCTTGCCGACGACCTTCAGCCCGTTCAGGATCGCTGCGCCGACGATGATCGCCGTGCCGTGCTGATCGTCGTGGAACACCGGGATCTTCATCCGCTTGCGCAGATTGCGCTCGACGTAGAAGCACTCCGGCGCCTTGATGTCCTCCAGGTTGATGCCGCCGAACGTGGGCTCGAGCGCAGCGATCAGGTCGACCAGCTTCTGCGGATCGCGCTCGTCGATCTCGATGTCGAACACGTCGATGCCGGCGAACTTCTTGAACAGCACCGCCTTGCCTTCCATCACCGGCTTGGCGGCGAGCGGCCCGATCGCACCCAGGCCGAGTACTGCGGTGCCGTTGGTGATCACCGCGACCAGATTGCCGCGGCTGGTCACGTTGCGCGCCTCGGCGGGGTCGGCGGCGATGAGTTCGCAGGCCGCGGCCACTCCGGGCGTGTAGGCGAGCGCGAGGTCGCGCTGGTTGGTCAGGCCCTTGGTGGCGGTGATGGCGATCTTGCCCGGGCGCGGTAACCGGTGATAGTCGAGAGCGGCTGCGCGGATTTCGGTGTCGGGCATGGTGGGCTCTGGGAAGAACAACGTGGCAGGGACCGGGAGACCAATTGACGGAAAACCCACGAGTATACCTGCCGATCCATCGCTCGCCCGGACAGCGCGCCCGGGACCGGCTTCGTCGATGCGCTTGCTATGCTCGGACCCCTCTGCATCCGGACCCTGCGCGATGAGAACGATCGCCACCCCGCGAACCGACCGGCACGCCCGCGCTGCGTGGCGCAGCACGCCACGACGGTGGCTCGCACTGCTGCTCTTCCTGACGGCGCTCGTACCACCGGCGGCGCCCGCACAGCCTGCGCTCGGACCGTTCAAGTCCGAGCGCGCCACCTTTCGCGTCGTACAGATCGCCGCCGGCCTCGAACACCCGTGGTCGCTCGCCTTCCTGCCCGACGGGCGGATGCTGGTGACCGAACGCCCGGGACGGCTGCGCATGATCGGGCGGGATGGCCGACTCGAAGCAGCCGCCGTCGAAGGCGTACCCCGGGTGGCCGCAGTCGGTCAGGGCGGCCTGCTCGACGTCGTGCTTCACCCGCGCTTTGCCGAGAACGCGCTCGTCTACCTCGCGCTGTCGGGCGTATCCGAGCCGGACGGCAGCGGTACCGGCACCGACATCGTCCGGGGTCAGCTCGTCGCGACACCCACGGGCCATCGGCTGCAGGACGTGCAGACGATCTTCCGCACGCAGCCGCGATCGACCCGCGGCTTTCACTTCGGCGGCAGGCTCGTCTTCGACCGGCAGGGCATGCTCCATCTGACGCTCGGAGATCGTGGCGAGATGCCGCGCGCGCAGCGCATGGACGATCACGCCGGCTCGGTGATCCGTCTGCACGACGACGGGCGGGTGCCGGCGGACAATCCGTTCGTCAACACGCCGGGCGCGCGGCCGGAGAAGTTCACGCTGGGCAATCGCAACATCCAGGGTGCCGCGATGCATCCGCTCACCGGCGAGTTGTGGACGCACGAGCACGGCCCGCAGGGCGGCGACGAGATCAACGTGATCCGCTCCGGACGCAACTACGGCTGGCCGGTGATCACCTTCGGCGTGAACTACGGGCTGGGAACGCGGATCGGCGAGGGCACCGCGCGCCCGGGCATGGAGCAGCCGCTGCACGTCTGGACGCCGTCGATCGCTCCCTCCGGCATGGCCTTCTACAGCGGCGTGGCCTTCCCCGGGTGGAAGGGCAATCTGCTGATCGGCGCACTGCGCGGTCGCGCCCTGCACCGGCTGGAACTGAACGGCGAGAAGGTGGTGCGCGAGGAGCGACTGCTGGCGGACGCGATCGGCCGCATCCGTGACGTGCGCGCAGGCCCCGACGGTCTCGTGTATCTGCTGACCGACGAGCGCGCCGGGCAGCTGCTGCGGCTGGAACCTGCGGGCGGCCGATAGCCGCCGCACCCGGGCGATCCGGTGGCCGGTGCGCCTAGCCCCGCGCTCGCCACGCCTCGGGCGTGAGTGTCTGCATCGACAGCGCGTGGATCTCCTCGCGCATGCGATCGCCGAGCGCCCGGTAGACGATCTGGTGCTGCTGCACCTTGCTCCTGCCCGCGAACAGCTCGCTCACGATCAGCGCTTCGAAGTGCGCACCATCGCCAGTGACCTCGACGTGCTCGCAGGGCATGCCCTGCTCGATGTACTGCCTGACCTGCTCCGGGCTCACCATCTCGAATCCTCCATCGATCGTCTGCCGGCGCCGCGGGCCGACCGCCCGGGGCGGGCGGACGGAGTCTGCGCCGACGGGGCTCAGAACGCGGCGCGGGCGTCGGTATCCAGCAGTTCCAGACGCTGCCACGGCGCCGTCTCCGCAGCACGGCACATGCCGTAACGAAACGGCAGCGAGCCGCGCCCGGGCGTGCGAAACCGCAGATCCTCGAACCAGACGCACTGCTCGCCCGGCGTGCGCTTGATCTCGTGCAGCGCCGGCAGCGCGTAGAACCAGCGCAGCACCGCGAAGTCCGGATGATCCCACACCGCGAGTGCCAGTTCCCGCGCGTCCGCATCCAGTCCGAAGCGGGTCGCCGGCAGCCACGACGCATCCCTGACCGGCAGGTACGCGGCGTCGAGCCGGCGGATGAAGCTGCTGTCTGCGTCGACGTGCAGCGCCTGCTGCCGGCGCAGGTTGACCATGGCGAATTCGTACCGATCGCCACGCTCGATCACCACCATCCAGTTGAACGGAGAGACCGGTCGCGGCAGCGCGGTGACCGAGGCATCGGTCCACCCTGCGCCGCGGGCGTGCGCCAACCCGACCTCGATCGCTCGCTGCTGCTGGTAGCCGCACAAACCGACGTAGCCGGCAAGCACGACGAGCGCCGCGGCAGCCGGCGCTCGCCGATGGCGCCACACGAGGCTCGCCACCACGCCCGCCAGCACGATGCCGGAGAACCACAGGTCGATGATGAACGTGGTGGAGAGCGCGAAGCGCCGGTCGGACAGCGGCGCGAGCAACATGGTGCCGAAGGCGGTGATCAGGTCGGCCGCGACGTGCAGCGCGAGCGCGCAGGCGCACACCGCGAGCAGCGGCCGGAAGTAGCCGCGCTCGCGGGCGACCCGCGACATCACCCAGGCGAGCACGACCGCCCACATCGGCAGCAGCAGGATGGAGTGGGTGACCCCGCGATGGCCGGTCAGGTAGGCGATCGGCGAGACGTAGCCGAGCACGAAGTCGATGTCGGGGAACGCGCCGGCCAGCGTGCCTGCGAGCATGCACAGCCCGGCACCCGGCAGCGCCGGGGCGTCGAAGGCGCGCGAAGCGGCACGCGGCGCG
>CANGUQ010000157.1 GCA_947456915.1 Betaproteobacteria bacterium | reverse complement strand
GTCCCGAGCGTTCGGCAGCGCAGCGCCTACGCGGGCTTGACGAAGTGCCGGCGGGTGTCGAATACCTGTGCGGGCAGGCGTCTGCCGTCGACGTGCAGTGCGCGCTTCAACGCGAGGTCGAACAGCAGCGGATTGATCAGACGCAACCGGTCCAGCGCGGCAGCCGCGTCAGCGTCGAGCATTCCCCAGTCGACGAAGCGGCGGGTGGAGATGATCGGCACGACGGCCGGCAGCGGATAGTCCGAACCGTTGCACAGTCGCTCGTGCCAGTCGCCGCGCTCGATCAGCGTGGTCATCACGTTGCGCGGGCGGGTGAAGATCGTCACCGCCGACAGCTCGCCCAGCAGCCGGCCGCGCCAGCGCGCCTCGTCCATCAGCCGCGTGAACAGCGCGAAGTTGTCGGCCGGCTGCGCGTTCTCGCCGCGGTCCAGGTCGATGCTCTGCCCGAGCGAGGCGCAGTGTGCGACGAACACGCGCACGCCTGCATCGAGCGCGCGGCGCAGCCGCAGCGGGTTGCCGAGTTCCTGGTTCGGGGCGAGTGACACCGCGGTTTCCGCGCCGCCGTGGGCGATCAGCGGCAGGTCGAGCGCGGCGAGCGCGCGATAGAACGGTTCGCACTTCGCCGAGGACGGGTCGATGTTCATCACCGGCGACAGCCACTTGACGGCGCGTGCGCCGTGCGCCGCGGCGCGCTGCAGCGCATCCACCGCGTCGGGACGGTACGGATGGATCGACGCGATCCATTCGAACGCCTCGGGGTGCGCGCGCGCCACCGACGCGGCGTACGCGTTGGAGGTCTGGAACGCCGAGTGCTCGGGCTGCGGACGGCCTGCGTCGTCATGGCGCAGCGCGAACGCCATCAGCATCAGCTTCGCGCGCCCGCCGGCGAATGCGCGCTGCAGCGCAAGCATGCGTGCGACGAATGCAGCGTCGGGTTGCGGGCCGTCCGGATCGACGCAACCCGCGTTCAGATAGAAGCGGTACTGCGCATGCTGGATCGGCCTGAGCGGTGACTGCATCACCGGGTTGATCCAGGTGCTGTCGGTGGTCGCCGCATCGCCGCCCAGCCCGAGCAGGTGTACATGGCAGTCCCACAGCGTCGCCGGATCGATGTCCGCTGACGCTGCGCGCACCACCGGGTGGGCGGCAAGCTCCGCCGGCAGTGCAGGCTCGCCGCACGGGTGAACGAGTCCGGCGAATGGCCACCAGCGCCACAGCGCCATTGCACCCGCTACCGCGGTGGTGGCGGCGCCAGCGCCCAGCAGGCGGCGGCGCATCAACCGTTGCGCGCGCTGGCGTGAGTTCTCTCCCAGGCTCACGCGTGCAGCGCACGCCCGGCAGGCGCGGCACCGAGCCTCTCGCCGGACGCTGCAGGCGCCGGGTATCCGGCAAAGGCGGAAAAGGGGCCTGGCCCCTTTTCTTCGGCAGGCGCCGGCGATCCGGAAAAGGGGCCTGGCCCCTTTTCTTCCTTTTCTTTCGACAGCGGGCGTGGTGCCATCGTCATGCGGCGGCGGCGCGGCGCCGGAATACCAGATCGAAAACCTCGTGACCGAGGCGCACGCCGCGTTGTTCGAAGCGGGTCAGCGGCCGGTAGGCCGGACGCGGCGCGTACTGCTCGACGGTGTTGACGAGCAGCGGCTCGGCGCCGAGCACCGCCAGCACCTGTTGCGCGTAGTCGGCCCAGTCGGTGGCCACGTGCAGATAGCCGCCGGGGGCGATGCGCGAGGCGAGCAGCGAGACGAATGGTGCCTGCAGCAGACGGCGCTTGTGATGGCGCTTCTTGTGCCACGGGTCGGGGAAGAACACGTGCACGCCTGCGAGCCGGTCAGGCGCGATCATGTCGCGCACGACCTCGACTGCGTCGTGCTGGACGATGCGCACATTGGTCAGCGCGAGTCTTCCGATCCTGTCGAGCAGGCTGCCGACGCCCGGGTTGTGTACCTCGATGCCGAGATAGTCGTTCTCCGGATGCGCCTGCGCGATCTGGGCGGTGCCTTCGCCCATGCCGAAGCCGATCTCCATGATCAGCGGTGCGGTACGACCGAACACGTCGTGCGCATCGAGCAGCCCGGCGCGGTACGGCACGCCGAACTGCGGCAGCAACGCGTCATGGGCGCGCTGCTGGGCGTTGGTGATGCGACCCTGCCGCAGCACGTAGCTGCGGATGCGGCGATCGTGCTCGGGCGTCGTCGAGCCGTATGGCGGTCCGGGTAGGGGCAGCGACCTGCTGGCACCATCGGCGGCAGGGGCGCCGGCTGCGCGGTCGGCCGGCTGCTGCGCGGCGCCGTCAACGCGCGCAGATGGCGCCGGCGCTGCGCCGGAGGCCTTGCCCGGATCGGTCAAGCCTTGCCCGCGGACGGGGTGATCAGGCCGGTGACGGGCGAACTCGGTGCCGCGCTGTAGAGCTTCTTCGGCATGCGCCCGGCGAGGAAGGCCTCGCGGCCGGCCTCCACCGCCTTCTTCATCGCCGAGGCCATCAGCACCGGATCCTTCGCCGCGGCGATCGCGGTGTTCATGAGCACCGCGTCGCAACCCAGTTCCATCGCGATCGCGGCGTCCGAAGCGGTGCCCACGCCGGCGTCGACCACCACCGGCACCTGCGCATTGCCGATGATGATCTGCAGGTTCCACGGATTGAGGATGCCCATCCCCGAGCCGATCAGGCTGGCCAGCGGCATCACCGCGACGCAACCGATCTCCTCCAGCTGCTTCGCCATGATCGGATCGTCGCTGCAGTAGACCATCACCTCGAAGCCGTCGGCGACCAGCGTCTTCGCCGCGCTCAGCGTCTCAGTCATGTTCGGATAGAGCGTGTGTGCATCGCCCAGCACTTCCAGCTTGCACAGGTTGTGCCCGTCGAGCAGTTCGCGCGCGAGGCGCAGCGTGCGCACCGCGTCCTGCGCGCTGTAGCAGCCCGCGCTGTTGGGCAGGATCGTGTAGCGCGACGGCGACAGCACCTCGAGCAGATTCGGCTCGCCGCGGTTCTGGCCGATGTTGGTGCGGCGGATCGCGACGGTGACGATCTGCGCGCCGCTCGCCTCGATCGCCCGCCGGGTCTCGTCGAAGTCGCGGTACTTGCCGGTGCCGACGAGCAGGCGCGACGCGAAGCTGCGCGATCCGACGCGCAGCGCCGGCTCGGGCCGGGCCGTGCCGGCAGTCGGGGGCGTCGTGGGGGCAGTGTCTGCGGACATCGAGGGTTCCTTGTGGTGGACGCTGGCGGCTCAGCCGCCGCCGACGGCGACCACGATCTCGATCCGGTCACCGTCGGCCAGCGCGGTCTGCGCGTGCTGGCTGCGCGGCACGATCTCGCCGTTGCGTTCGAGCGCGACACGGCGGCCGGCGAGTTCCAGCGCTGCGATGAGTCCTGCGCAGGTCAGCGGCGCAGCGAACGTGCGCGACTCGCCGTTGACCTGCAGGGCGAGGACGTCTCCCGCACCGGTCGCAGGCTCTGCGGTGGCGGCATCGGCGACGGCGGCTGCGAGCGATGTGGTCATGGGCCGGATTGTAGCCTCGGGCGCATCGCACGGTGCCGGCAACCCGGTTGCCGCGGGCAGGCGCGGGGCAGCGCGGCCGGGGCGTGTCGACGTCCTGCGACAGCGAGGGCGAATCGCCTTAGAATCCGCAGACGCGCTGCACTCGCGCGGGTGTAGTTCAATGGCAGAACGAAAGCTTCCCAAGCTTTAGACGTGGGTTCGATTCCCATCACCCGCTCCAGCAGCATCCGGGTCCGCGCCCGCTGCTGCGCGATTGCCCGCCGGGGCTGACGCCACGCTCGCCAGCCCGGCAGTACGGGCGAGGCGCTCCGGGTTGCCAGCGGGGGATCGGTTCGCAGCGCTCGGTTCGCAGCGATTCAGCGGGTCGCCTGCTCCTCGAGCAGTTCCGTATCGCCGTGGGCATAGGCGGGCGAGCACGCGCACAGCAGCCTCATGTCGGTGTCGCCGGTGTTCTCCAGCGCGTGTGCCATCCCCGGCGCGATGCACACGGTGTCGCCCGCCTGCACCGCGAAGCGCTCGCTGCCCAGCGTCATCACGCCGCGACCGGCGGTGAAGTGGTAGATCTCCTCGGTGACCGCGTGACGGTGCAGCACCGTGCGCGCACCCGGAGACACCGTGGCTTCGGCGAGGCTCTGGCGGGCGTTACCGTGCACGGCGGGGTGCATCAGTTCGCGGATCATCGAGCCGTCCCGGGTCCGGTAGACCGGGACCTGCCCGTATCGGGAACGGGGTGGAACTGCAGCGGGTGTCGGGGGCGGGCAGGCCATCGGGCGGGACGAGAAGGAGAGACGATGACGACAACCGCATCATCGACTGCCTGGCCCCGGCGCGCAACGCCGGAACCGGTCCGCCGGACGATCGGCCGGCGGACCGCTGCTACCCGCTGGTGACGCCGTGTTGCGGGCGCCTGGCGCTCAACGCCGCCGCCGTGTCATCGCCCCGAGTACACCGAGGCCGGACAACAGCAGCCACGCCGCAGCCGGTACGGGAATCACGACGAGCCCGGTCACGTCGTGCATCCCCATGCTCACGCCAAGGGCACCAAAAACCCCGCCAAAGAAGCTGATGTCAGCCCGAATGGTCTGCGAAAAGCTCGGGTGGGTCGGACTCGGCGTGAAACCGTTGAAGAAGTTGTACCCGCCGCAGTTAGGAGGGCAATTACCCGGCTCCGTGACTGTCTGCGAGGCCATCAGGACCTCTGTGCCGAAGGCGTTGTCGGCGGTCGAGACGAAGCTGGAAAGCGTCGCCGAGACGTTCTGGAGACCCGAGCGGTTGAACTCGCTCAGAAACACAGCGACCGACGCATTGGGAATGCCGGTCTGCGTGTATTCCAGGCGCAGGATCGTGTTGGGGACAGGAACCCCACTCACGGAGAAGCCGCTGAGGAAGTTCGGCTGGGGTAGAGCGGGAAACCCGGTGACGCTGGCCGTGCCGTTGATGATGGCCGCCGAAGTGAAAGACAGAATCGAGCCAAGGGAAGGATTTATATCCCCTGCCCCTCCATCGTTCACGACAGTGGGAGCACTGAAGCTCCCACCACCATTCGTCGAAAGGGAATACTGGAGCATCACCGCTGCCTGCGCCGCGGCGGCGGTCAACGCGAACAGCAACCCTGCAATGCATTTGCGGATCGTGGACATCGGCACTCCCCTATCTTCGGGACGTTGAAGTCGTCCTGCGCGCGCCGCGAAAGACCCGCAGTTCACATGCGAGCACCTAGCATCGTCCGATGCGTCGCGGAAGCCGCACTGGCCGTCAACGACCTGCAGCCGACACATTGGTCCGAATGGACCAATCGGAAGCAGGGCCGTACCCGCGCCCGGGACAGGATTGCCCCGGCGCAGCCGCGTCGGCCGCAAGGGGCGCGGCGGGGCCGGGCGCTGGCGCGGCGTTCGTACTCGGGCCTGAACGGCAGTGATCCGGCGGTGTCCGCGCGCGCGCAACGCGATGCCCGCGCGCCTACAATCGGGCCTCATCGGTTACGCAGCCGCCGCCGCCCTGCCGGCCGGCGACCGGGTCATTCGCCATGGCAAAGGGTATCGCGCGCGGGAGCTCAGCACGGATCGTCGGCAGCCGGGCGCTGCGTATCGTCCTGATCGGTGCCGGTGCACTGCTCGCGCTGCTGCTCGGCGCGGCCGTGTGGATCGCGCTGGTATTCGACCCCAACGCCTACAAGCCGCAGCTGATCGAGTGGGTCGATCAGCGGCTGCAGCGCACGCTCACCCTCGACGGCGACATCCGGATCAGCTTCTTCCCCTCGCTGGGCGCGCAGGCCGGACCGGTCAGCCTGTCGGAAGCCGATCGCCGCACCGAGTTCGCCGGGGCCGACCGCATCCGCGTCTCGGTGAAGGTACTGCCGCTGCTGCGCGGGCGGGTGGTGATCGACGAGGTGCTGCTGCTGCGCCCGCGCGCGACGCTGGTCGAGCGCAAGGACGGTTCGCGCAACGTCGACGATCTGCTCGCCGCCGGCAAGCCGGCGGACGAAGCGGGCGCGAGGGCGCGAAGCGCGGGCCGGACGGAGCAGGCGGGCCGGGAACAGGCCGCCGCAGCGGCGGCGCCGCCGGAGATCGACGTCGCGCGCATCGTCATCGACGACGGCAGCTTCGTCTCGCGCAGCGAGCGCGCAGGCTCCGAACTGCGCCTGAGCGCGCTCGCGCTGACTACCGGGCGGCTGGGTGGCGCTCGTGCAGACCCGTTCACGCTCGGCGCGAGCGTGCAGGCCACGCCCTCCGGGCTGGAGCTGAAAGTGGAGGGCAAGGGACAGTTGCTGGCCGATCCGGCTGCGCAGCGCTACGGCGCGAGCGCGCTCGTCCTGACCGCTGCCGGCACCTCGGCGCAGGTGCCGATCGCGCTGCGCCTCGACCTGGGCAGCCTGACGGTCGCGCCCGGGGCGCTGCAACTGGACAGGCTGCGGGTCGCGCTGCGCCACGGCAGCCCGGCTGCCGTCACCGCGATCGAGGCCAGCGTGCCCTCGCTCGCCACCCGCGACGGTGCGTTCACCGGCGCCAGTCTCGGTGTGGTGATCGACCGCAAGGGCAGCGGCGACTCGCTCAACGTACGGATCGGCGCGCCGCTCCAGGGACGACTCGCCGCCGGCGGGTTCGCGCTCCAGCGGCTGGACGCGCCGGAGATCAAGGCGGACGTGGAGGGCAGGATCGGCGGCAAGACCGTGCAGGGCGCGGCGCGGGCGCAGTTCGCGGGCGACTTCGCCACCGGGCGCCACGAGTTCGGGCGCGTCGCGCTCAAGATGACCCTGTTCGGTCTCGATGCGCCGGTACGCGACGTGGCGGTGACCGTTGACGGCGCCGCGGCGGTACACGCGGGCGGCGAGCCGGCGCTGTCGGCGAGTCTGCTTGCACGCATCAACGACACGACGCTGCGCGCGAAGCTCGGTCGCAGCGGCGAGCGCGCGCCGCTCGTGTTCGACGTCGAGGCCGACCAGTTCGACCTCGACCGCTATCGCGCGCCGCGCGCAGCGGCAACGGGTGGCGAGCCGGGCAAGGGCGAGCCGGGCAAGGGCGAACCGGTCGCCACGATCGACTTCGGTTTTCTGCGCGGTCTGCATCTGGCCGGCACGCTGCGGGCCGTGGCGCTGAAGAGCCACGGCGTGCGGCTGAGCAACGCGCGTATCGACGTCAGGGCGGCGGACGGACGGCTCGACCTCGCGCCGATCGCGGCTTCGCTCTACTCGGGCCGCGTCGAGGGCAGCCTCGCGCTGGTCGACGCAAGGCCGCCGCGCATCGAGCTGCGACAGACCCTGTCCGGGGTGCAGGTCGGGCCGCTGCTCGACGACGCGGCGAAGATCAACCGTATCGAGGGGCGCGGTGACGTCAGGCTCGACCTCGCCATGCAGGGGAGTTCGGTGCCCGCACTCAAGCGCTCGCTGGCCGGATCTGCGGCAGTGAGCCTCGCCGACGGCGCGGTTCGCGGGGTGAACATCGGGGCGGTGCTGCGCGATGCGCGCGGCCGGCTCGCGCAGCTGGGCGGGCGCTCGGTGCAGCCGGCCGCCGAGGACCAGCGCACCGACTTCTCCGAATTCAGGGCGACCTTCGCGCTGAAGGAAGGCGTGGCACGCAACAGCGATCTGTCGATGAAGTCACCGCTGCTGCGTGCTGCCGGCGAAGGCACGATCGACATCGGCGCCGACCGCATCGACTACCTGCTGCGCCCGACCATCGTCGGCACGCTCGGCGGGCAGGGCGCGCGTGACGTCGATCTGCGCGGGCTCACGGTGCCGGTGCACATCAGCGGGCCTCTTGCGAAGCCGCAGTTCGACTTCGACCTGCAGGCCATGCTGGTCGACAGCGCGAAGCAGGCGGTGCAGCAGCGTGTCGGCGAGCTGCTGCAGCAGCAGCTGGGCGGCAAGCCGGGGGGCGAGAGTGCGCGCCCCGGCGCAGCCGATGTGCTCAAGGGGATGCTCGGGCGTTGACGGCGAAGCTGCCTGCATCCCGGTCCGGGCGGCGCGAGCGCGCGGATGCGCTGCG
>CANGUQ010000156.1 GCA_947456915.1 Betaproteobacteria bacterium | reverse complement strand
CTGGCCCCTTTTTCGTGGGCTGGTCTTTCGTGCCGGCGCGCTGCCGCGCAGCGGCGCCGGCTCGAGCCGCGGCTACTGCACCGGCGAGAAGGCTGACGGCATCACGATCTTGTTCTCCTGGGCGAGGTAGGCAACCCCCTCGCGACCCTCCTTCTTCGCGAGCGCGCTGGGCGGCCAGTTGCCGGTCGCCTGCGCCCGGGCGCGAGTCTCCATGCGGTCGTTCATCGACGCATACGGCCAGATATGGACGAACCGGTTGAGCGCGCCCATGTCCGAGTACCACATGGCAAGGCACGGCGACATCTTCGTGCGCTCGGGAATGGCGCGCTCCCAGTTGTCCTTGAGCATGGGCAGCTTGCCGGCGGGATAGGTGTAGGTGCGCATCTCGAAGATCGGGCCGTACTTGCCGGGAACGATCGGTGGCGAGAACTCGACCGGCAGGAAGATCTCGGTGCGCATCGACAGCACGAAATCCTTGATGTCCGGCGGCCAGGTCTTGTCGGCCACCGCGGCGGCGCGTATGCGGTCGCGCTCGGCCATGCTGTCGTAGCTCCAGATGTGGATGATCTGGTTCAGCGGCCCGATCTCGGTGTGGAAGAAGGCGGTGAGTTCGGAGAACTTGCGGCGCTTCTCGTAGGCTTCGCCGAAGCGCTTTTCGACTTCGGCCTGCGAGCCGGACTTGATATCGTAGGTGCGGATTTCGTACAGCATCGGGTTCCTCCTCGGGCGATAGGGCCGGCGCGTTGCTGATGCGCGGCGCGTGCGACTGACGTTGCCGATGCAGTTTACCCGCTGCGCTCTCCAGCGCCGAGTGCCGGCACGCAGCAGGCGCTCGCACGGCGAATCCGCCGTTCTCCGGACACAGCCTAGTCCGCGCGGGCGATCGCCGCGGTGCGCGCGCCGGTCAGCGCCAGCAGATCGTGCGGCGCAAGCGCGATCTCCAGACCGCGCCGGCCCGCGCTCACGTGCACCTGCGCCAGTGCCAGTACCGACGTGTCGACCACCATCGGCAGACGCCGCTTCTGGCCGAGCGGGCTGATGCCGCCGACCACGTACCCGGTGAGGCGCTGCGCGTCCTCCGCCCGCGCCATGTCCGCCCTGCGCACCGCCAGCGCAGCCGCCATCGCCTTCAGATCGAGCTGGCTGGCCACCGGCACCAGCGCGACCGCCCACGTGCGCGCAGCGGTCTCCACCACCAGCGTCTTGAACACGCTGCACGGATCCAGCTCAAGCGCCTGCGCCGCCTCCAGCCCGTAGGAGGGCGCGGCCGGATCGTGCGCGTATTCCAGCACGCTATGGACGATGCCCGCCGCGCGTGCAGCCTTGATCGCCGGAGTCACCGCTCACCCCGTGGCGGCGACGCGCCCGGTGCCGCAGCCGCCGCCTGCGCCGGCATGAACAGTTCCAGCAGGTCGTTCTGGAACTGCAGGCCGAGCCCGGTCGGGCGCAGCCGCTGGTGATCGCACTCGATCAGCCCGCGCGCCTGGGCGGCGTCGAGCGCAGCACCGATGCGCCCGATCGGCAGCCCCGTCCGCTCGCTGAACAGGGCCACCGGGACGCCCTCGATCAGGCGCAGCGCATTCAGCATGAACTCGAAGCCCAGCTGCGCATCGGGCACATCGTCCTCGCTCGCTCGCGCATCGCCGGCGAGCGCGCTGGTGATGAACTTCGCCGGTTGCCGGTGCCGGGTCTGGCGGAAGATGCGCTGCGGCAGCGACAGCTTGCTGTGCGCACCGGCACCGATGCCCAGGTAGTCGCCGAAGGTCCAGTAGTTGAGGTTGTGCCGGGCGCGGTGGCCGGGCGCTGCGAACGCCGAGATCTCGTAGCGCTCGAGCCCGGCGGCCGCCAGGGCGGCGTGCACGTGCTGCTCGATGTCTGCCGCAGTGTCCTCGTCGGGCAGCGGCGGCGGATAGCGGTGAAAGTAGGTGTTCGGCTCGAGCGTGAGGTGATAGGCCGAAACGTGGCGCACGCCCAGCGCAAGCGCGGTCTGCACGTCGCGCTGCGCCTGCGCTGCGCTCTGCCCCGGCAGCGCGTACATCAGATCGACGTTGACACGCTCGAACAGGTCGAGCGCAGCCGCAACCGCCGTGCGGGCCTCGTGCGCATCGTGCACGCGGCCCAGCGCCTGCAGGTGTGCGGTCTCGAACGACTGCACACCGATCGACAGCCGGTTCACGCCGGCCGCGCGAAAGCCGCGGAACCTCTCGATCTCGAACGTCCCCGGGTTCGCTTCCAGCGTGATCTCGGCCTCGGCGGCCAGCGGCAGCCGCGCGCGTACCGCATCGAGCACCCGCCCGATCGAATCGGCGTCGAACAGGCTGGGTGTGCCGCCGCCGAAGAACACGGTGTACACCTTGCGTCCCCAGACGAGCGGCAGCGCCGCCTCGAGATCGGCGATCAGCGCATCGACGTACTGCGCCTGCGGTAGCGGTTCGCGCGCCTCGTGCGAATTGAAGTCGCAGTAGGGACACTTGCGCAGACACCACGGGATGTGGACGTACAGGGCGAGCGGCGGCAGCGCTGCGAGTTGCCGCGCGGCCGGGAAGGCGACAGCCGTCACCCCCGCGGCAGCAGCAGCACGCCGCCCGGGCGGCAGGCGAGCAGGTGCTGGAGGCGGATGATCGGGGTCGGCCATGGCGGACGAAGCTTAGTCCACGTCGGCCCGGTTCTGCTGCGCTGCCAGTGCTGCTGCGTAGAACCTCCTGCGCCGTCACCAGCCCGGACCCTCAGTATCGCGGCCGATGCTGCGCCCGGGGCTGGCGCAGGATCCGCCGCCCCCGGCAGCCGCAGCAGCCACACGCGTGCCGTTGCCGGCCGCCGGCGCTGTCCCACGCCGCCGGCGCGGCACGATGCTGCATTGCAGCACCGCCAGTCCGTGATGCGCCGGACAGACTGACCGACCCAGCGGATCGGGAAACACCCTGCCGAGGGAGACAGGCGGGCGACGTTCCTGCCAGAATCGGGGACTCCCGAGCCTGACGGAGTCGCCGATGAAGCCCGGCCCCGAGTATTTCGAGCGCCAGTACAACAACCGTCTGTCGATCCCGAACGCCGACGACTACGACACGCGCGGGGTGGAACGCTCGCGCGCGACCCGCGCCCGATTGCGCGGGCATCTGGATCTGGCCTACGGCAGCACGTCGCGCGAACGCATCGATCTGTTTCCGGCGGCGCGTGCGAACGCACCGATCATGTCGTTCATCCACGGCGGATTCTGGCGGGCACGCGACAAGTCGGAATTCACCTACATCGCCGAACCGTTCGTCGCCGAGGGGATCACCGTCGCGCTGGTCGAGTACGACCTGGTCCCGGCGGTAACGGTGGAGGTCATCGTCACGCAGATGCTGGCCGCGCACGCCTGGCTGTACCGCCACGCCGGCCAGTACGGTGCGGATCCGTCGCGTCTGTTCGTGGTCGGCCACTCCGCGGGCGGCCATCTCGCCGCGATGATGGCTGCTGCCGACTGGGCCGACTACACCCCGGACGGGCGGCCGCTGCACCTGCCGGCGAACATGATCAAGGGCACATACGCCCTGAGTGGCCTGTTCGATCTGGAGCCGCTGCTGAACATCTCGTTCAACGCTCAGATCGGACTCGACAGCGAGAGTGCGAAGTGCACGAGCCCGATCACCTACCGGCCCCGCCTGCCGGTGCCGCTGCGAACGGCAGTCGGCGCTCTGGAGAGCGACGAGTTCAAGCGCCAGTCACGACTGATCGCCGAGCGCTGGCCGCACTGCGTGAAGGGACACATGGAAGTGCCCGGAACCAACCACCTCGCCATGGCGGAAGTCCTCGCCGACCCGCAGAGCGAGCTGCACCAGTCGGTGCGAACGATGGTGCTCGCGCGCTGATCAGTCGACGGCGCGCGCCGGACGCGCGCACGACCTTCGCCCACTTCTCGATCTCGGCGCGCATGAAGCGGCGGAACTCTTCTGCGCTGCCGCCCGTCGTGCCGAAGCCCTGCCGGCCCGGCGCCTCGCGCAGCGACGGCATGTCGATCACCTTCTGCGTGTCGGCGTTGAGCCTGCCCAGTGCGGCTTCGGGCGTGCCGCCGGGCGCCGCCAGCCCGCACCAGACGGTGATTCAGCGCGTCACCGGGCATCTTCCGGTGCAGGCTGGGATTGATGCCGTGCGAGCTGATCGTCGCCATCAGCAGCGCGTGGCCGTCGGGCGCCTGGCGCGGCCCGACAGCGCCGTGATCAGGCCCGTGTAGCGGCCGCAGGCGCGGCGCCGGCGCGCTCGCGCGCGATCAGCACGATCGCGGCGATGATCAGTGCGCCGCCGACCGCCTGCAGCGGGCTGATCAGTTCGCCGTAGACGAGCACGCCGACCAGCGTCGCGAACAGTGGCTGCAGCGCGAGCACGTTGTTCGCGACCAGTCCGCGCACGCGTGCGAGCCCGTAGTTGGCGGCGAATACCCAGGCAATGTTGGCCAGTGCAGCCACCACGCTGAGCCAGACATCGTAGCCGGTGATCGCCGGCCACGAGCCCCGCCAGGCGATGAACGCGCCGCTGACCACGGTCATGACCACCGCGGCGACCGACAGCATCACGAACGCGGTCTCGTGCGCGTTGAAGTAGCCGCTCTGCTTGCGCTGACCGACGATGCCGAAGGCCATGAACAGGCTGCCCAGCAGCGCCGCGCCGAGCGCGAGCTGCGGATGCGGTCGCGGCGCGGCCGTCTCGCCGCCGGCCACGCCGGCGTAGATGGTCAGCGCGGCACCGGAGAACGCCAGCGCCACCCACAGCAGTTCACGTGCGCGCGCCGGCTCGCGCAGCAGCACCACGCTCAACAGCGCTGCCATCGGCGTGGCCATCACGATCGCCACGGCCCCGTAGTGCCCGTTGACGAACGCGGTGGTGCCCAGCGTCACCGCGATCACGAACGTCGACATGCCGCGTGCGAGAACGAGCGCCAGCTCTCGGCGCGGCGCGCGCGCGAGCCGGTCGAGGTGGATCCAGCGCGAACACACGACGAGGACCAGCACCGCGGCGAAGATGGAACGCAGGCAGACCTGCTCGACGACACTCATGTTCGCCGCCAGCTCGCGCGAGAAGATGCCCATGACGGAACCGAGCATCGCTGCGCTGACGAGCGCGCTGACAGCCAACAACGGTACGGAAGCGGGCATGCGGGTGGGGGAGTGACGCAGCGTCGGGAAGCCTCGGGAAGGTAAGGTGTCGCGCGGTGAAACGGAAGCCCGGCAGCACCCGACCCGGGAATCACCGTACCGCAGTCGCGGCACCCGCCGTCCCTGCCCGCTGCTGTCCGTGGGGGCCGCGGAAACGCTCACTTGCCACGCCGGGCGGTTTTCGACTACTCTGCCGGTCGAGTAGCGGAGCGTGGCGGCACCGGCCCGCAGGCGGACGCTGTTGCGTAGCCGCGGTCGCGCGGCAACAGTCGCGCGGCAACAGTCGCGGGCACCGGTTGCGCGACATCCGGTCGTCAGTCGCGAGATCGCGCACAGGGGCCGGCCGAGGTGGACGCGGCTGCGAGCGCCTCGCTGTCGTCCCGCCGCGCTGTCGTCCCGCCTCGCTGTCGCTTCGCCTCGCTGCAGTCTTCACCGTACTTGCCGCAGATACCCCTGACCGATGAACCGTTCGTTCGCCTTCTTCTGGTTTTTTCACGGCTTTCTGCCCCTGGCGGAAGGACGCGATCGGCGCTGCTGAAACGACCCGAACACGATCCCCCACCGCCAGGCCGAAAACCTGGCGGTTTTTTTTCGCCAGGCACTTCAGCAGACCGGCACCGGCCCCGCGCACCCGACACCACCTTCAAGAGCGCTTCACGCGCAGTCCAACGGAGAGCTGCCATGCAACACAAGACCGACGACGTCCGCATCAAGGAAATCAAGGAACTCGCCCCGCCCGCGCACGTGGTGCGCGAATTCCCGATCGACGCTGCCGTGTCCGCACTGGTGTTCGAGACGCGCGAGAAGGTGCATCGCATCGTGCACGGCATGGACGACCGCCTCGTGGTGATCATCGGCCCGTGCTCGATCCACGACCCGAAGGCCGCGCTGGAGTACGTCGAGCGCCTCGCGCCGGTGCGCAGCCGCCTCGCTGGAGAACTCGAGGTGATCATGCGCGTGTACTTCGAGAAGCCGCGCACGACGGTCGGCTGGAAGGGCCTCATCAACGATCCGAACCTCGACGGCAGCTTCCAGATCAATCAGGGTCTGCGCGTCGCGCGCGAACTGCTGCTCGAACTGAACCGCCGCGGCGTACCCGCCGGCTGCGAATTCCTCGACATGATCACTCCGCAGTACATCGCGGACACCGTGAGCTGGGGCGCGATCGGCGCACGCACCACCGAGAGCCAGTCGCACCGTGAACTCGCCTCGGGGCTGTCGTGCCCGGTGGGGTTCAAGAACGGCACCGACGGCACCGTCAAGATCGCGGTGGACGCGATCAAGGCCGCGGAGCGGCCGCACCACTTCCTGTCGGTGACCAAGGCCGGTCACTCGGCGATCGTCTCCACCAGCGGGAACGAGGACTGTCACATCATCCTGCGCGGCGGTCGCACGCCCAACTACGACGCGGCGAGTGTCGAGGCCGCATGCCAGGAACTGGCCAGGGCAGGTCTCGCGCAGCGACTGATGATCGACACCAGCCACAGCAACAGCTCGAAGAAACACGAGAACCAGATCGCTGTCGCGCACGATATCGCCGGCCAGATCAGCGCCGGCAGCGACCGCATCATCGGCGTGATGATCGAGAGCCATCTGGTGGCCGGCCGCCAGGACCTCGTGCCCGGGAAGCCGCTGACCTATGGCCAGTCGATCACCGATGCGTGCATCGCGTGGGAGGACAGCGTGCCGGTGCTGGAAGCGCTCGCGGCGGCGGTGCGCGAGCGGCGGTCGAAGACGGCGAACTACACCGGCAAGTAGGCGGAGATCGTCGGGCGACCGGCGGGCATCCACGCCGGCTGCCCGGAACTGCCGCGGCTGCCGCGACGAGGACCCTGGCCGCAACATCTTCCATGACCGGTCGCGCGCGCGCTGCGAGCGGTGCGGTGCGGCGCCGGTCTGGCGGCGCCGGGTCGGGCAGCGCCTGCGGCACAGGCCGGAGTCGGACTCGCCGCCTCAAGCGCGTCGACACCGTGCCGCGCCTCCCGGAACAACCGCACCGCCTCAGGCCGGCGCGATCCCGGTCGCCTTGATCACTCTGGCCCACTTGTCGACTTCTTCCCGCACGTAGCCGGCGAACGCGTCCTGCGTTCCTCCGCGCGGATCGAAACCGAGCGTGACCAGGCGATCGCGCACTTCCGCGAGCTTGAGTACCGCGTTCACGTCCTCGTTGATGCGGCGCGCGAGCGGCGGCGGCAACCGCGGCGGCGCGAACACGCCGATCCACGAACTGTTCTCGAACTCGGCGAAACCCGCCTCGCGCAGCGTCGGCACGTCGGGCAGCAGCGGAACACGGGCGCGCGCGGCCACCGCCAGCACGCGCAGCGCATTGGCCTTGATCTGGCCGAACGCAGTCGGAATGGTGGTGACCGCCATGTCGACCTGCTGGGCCACCACGGCCGACACCGGCGCCACGCCGCCGCCGAACGGCACGTGCACCGCCTCGATCCCCTGCAGCGTGCGGAACACGAACTCGCCGGTCAGGTGCTCGGTCGTGCCGACGCCTGCCGTGGCGAAGGTGAAACGCGCGCCCCTGGCCGCGCGCACGAACTCGAGCAGACCCCTCGCTGCGCTCGCAGCCGGCACCGCGAAGATCGTCGGTGTGCTCGCCGCATTGACGATCGGCGTGAGCGCACCGACGGGGTCGAGCGCATCCTTGCCTGCGTTCGCGTTGACCGAGATCGCCGCCGTCGTGACCAGCAGCGTGTGACCGTCGGGCTGCGCGGCGCTGACGATGCGCGCGCCGAGCGTCCCGCCAGCGCCAGGCCGGTTGTCGACGATCACCTGCTGACCCATACGCTCCGACAGGCGCGCGCTCAGCGTGCGTGCGATGGTGTCGGCGATCCCGCCGGCACCGAAGGCCACCACCAGCCGGATCGGCCGCTGCGGAAAAGCGTTCTGCGCCCGGGCCGTGCGCGTACCGGTGACGGCCGCGGCCGCGCTGGCGCCGAGCAGGGCGGCGTGCAGCCCGGTGACCG
>CANGUQ010000155.1 GCA_947456915.1 Betaproteobacteria bacterium | reverse complement strand
GAGCGCGGCGGCGACTGCGAGCGCCGACTTCAGGCCGTCCTCGTGAAAGCCGTAGGCCGTCCACGCGCCGCAGAACCACGTGCGTCGCAGCCCCTGGCGCTGCGGCAGGCGCTGCTGTGCGGCGAGCGCGCCGGCGTCGAACACCGGATGCGCATAGTCGATACGCGCGATGACGGCGGCTGGCGCAACCGGCCGGTGCGGGTTCAGCGTGACCAGCACCGGGGTGCGCAGCGGCAGCGGCTGCAGTCGATTGATCAGGTAGGTGACACTCACTGGACGCTGCGACTGCGCGGCGCTGTCGCCCGCAGCGTAGTTCCAGGCCGCCCACGCGGTCGGCGACCGCGGCAGGAAACTCGTGTCGGTGTGCAGCCAGGCATCGTTGGGCTGATAGCGTACCGCGCCGAGCAGGGCCGACTCCTCCGCATCGGCGTCGGCAAGCACCGCGAGCATCTGGTCGGAGTGTCCGGCCAGCACCACCTGATCGAAACGCTCGACCCCGGCTGCGCTGGTCAGCTCGACGCCCTCCGCATCACGCACGACGCGGGTGACGGCGCTACCCAGACGCACGTCGGGGAGGTCCTGCAGCATCCGCTGCACGTACTGGCGTCCTCCGCCCTTCACCGTCATCCAGCGCGGGCGGCGGGTCAACTGCAGCAGTCCGTGATTGATGAAGAACCGGATGAAGCTCGCCGCCGGAAACTCGCGCATCGCCTGCATCGGGCAGGACCAGATCGCCGCGGCCATCGGCAACAGGTACCAGTCGGCGAACGCGCGGCTGTAGTCCCCGCGCCGCAGAAACTCGCCCAGTGAAAGTGCGGCGGTATCGGGCAGATCCACGTGCGCCGGCGCCTCGCGGTTGAAGCGCAGGATGTCGGCGAGCATTCGCCAGAAGCGCGGGCGCAGCAGGTTGCGCTTCTGCACGAACAGGGAGGCGAGCGACGAACCTGCCCACTCCAGCCCCTGGTCGTCCAGGCGCACGCTGAACGACATGTCGCTCGTGACCGACACGATGCCCAGCCGGTCGAACAGCGCGATCAGGTTGGGGTAGGTGCGCTCGTTGAACACGAGAAAGCCGGTGTCCACCGGAACACGCACCCCCTCCAGTTCGATGTCGACGGTGTGGGTGTGGCCGCCCGGGCGGGGGTCCGCCTCGAACAGGGTGACGCGGTGGCGCTCGCGCAGCAGCCAGGCTGCCGCCAGCCCGGAAATGCCCGCGCCCACCACCGCGATCTTGCTCTGCTGCACGGCCTGCCTTTCTCTGCACGCTGGCGCGCTGCCGGCCCGATGCCGGCGGCACGCGCTGCACCGCGCGCGGGCGCACGTTGCCGACCGATCAGCCGCACGGCGCGCGCGACCGCTCCCGGCCTGCGCCGATGGTAATCGACGCCGCCGGCCACGCTGCACGGAATGCGCATTGGTTGCCGGGCGGAATCTCGCACCACGTCCACTTGACGTCAGCATTGACAGGCAAGAGACATCCGGACAGGGCATCGCGCTTCGGGGATGCGCGGGTCCGGCAGTGGCCGCGCGCTGCCGGGCTGGTCAGAAGGGCGTCTGCAGCTTTGTCTTGGGCACGAGGGTGCTCATGATGTACGATGCGGTGCAAGTGACTGGAATGTCTAACCAACCTGATGGACAAGAAATATTCCGTGGCCGAAGAAATCGGTGGTGACCGCCCGCCAGTGAACATCAGCTCCGTCGAGCGCGACACCGGGCTGTCGAAGGACGCGCTGCGGGTGTGGGAGCGCCGCTACGGCTTTCCGCAGCCCTACCGGGACGCACACGGGGAGCGTATCTATCCGTCAGATCAGGTCGACAAGCTGCGACTGCTCAAGCGACTGCTCGACATCGGGCACCGGCCGAGCAAGATCATCGACAAGTCGGTCGAGGAACTGACGGCGCTGTGCAACGACGCGGAAAGCCCGGCCCACAGCGCCGAGATCGAGCAGCTGCTCGGACTGATCAAGAGTCATGGCGCGGTCGAACTGCGGCAACGGCTCACGCAGATCCTGCTGCGCGACGGCCTGCGCCGGTTCGTCATCGACGTGGTGGCGCCGCTCAACCGCGCGGTCGGGATCGCGTGGATGCGCGGCGAGATCGCCGTGTTCGAGGAGCATCTGTTCACCGAGCAGATGCAGGGTCTGCTGCGCAACGCGATCGCCAGCATCCAGTTGCGCGGGCACTCGCCGCGCATCCTCCTCACGACGCTGCCCAGCGAGCAGCACGGGATGGGGCTGCTGATGGTGGAGGCGCTGCTGACGCTCGAAGGTGTCTACTGTGTCCCGCTGGGCGTGGAGACGCCAGCCGCGGATATCGTCGCAGCGGCGCTCGCCCACGATGTGGACATCGTCGCGCTGTCGTTCAGTGCCGCCTTCCCGTCGCGACTGGCCACCGCCAGCATCCGCGAGCTGCGCGAACTGCTGCCGGCCAGCGTGGCGCTCTGGGTGGGAGGCGAGGCCATGCTGCGCGCGCGCGCCCCGAGCGAGGGAGTGGAAGTCGTGCGCAGCCTCGAACAGGTGATCGCCGCGCTGGGCGAGTGGCGCGCCAGACTGAGCGAGTAGCGGGTCGGCGCAATCTGCGCTAAGGTCCTCTCCGGATTCACGCTGTGTGACAACCATGCTCTATCCGAAAATCTTCCGTCAGCTGGAAGCCGTGCGCTGGAACATGGCTGATGACATTCCCTGGGATTCGTTCGACGCCTCGCTGCTCACCGAGGAGCAGGCGCTGACGGTCAAGATGAATGCCATCACCGAGTGGTCGGCGCTGCCCGCCACGGAGATGTTCCTGCGCGACAATCGCCACGACAGCGACTTCTCGGCTTTCATGTCGGTGTGGTTCTACGAGGAACAGAAGCACTCGCTGGTGCTCATGGAGTACCTGCGCCGGTTCCGGCCCGACCTCGTGCCCACCGAGCAGGAACTGCACGCGGTGCGCTTCGATTTCGATCCGGCCCCCTACCTTGAAACGCTGACGCTGCACTTCTGCGGCGAACTGCGCCTCACCCAGTGGTACCAGTGCGCGGCGCAGTGGCACACCGAGCCGGTGATCCGCCACATCTACCGGCTGATCTCCCACGACGAAGCCCGCCACGGCGGCGCGTACCTGCGCTACATGCAGCAGGCGATCGCGCGACTGGGCGACGATGCGCGGCGCGCGTTCGCCAAGGTCGGCGTGCTGATGGCCTCGGCCGGGCGAACCGGTCAGGCGCTGCACCCGACCAACCTGCACGTGAACAAGTCGCTGTTTCCGAACGACACCGTACAGAGCCGCCTGCCCGACCCGGGCTGGCTGGAGCACTGGCTCGACCAGCAGATCCAGTTCGACAGGAGCTGGGAGAGCAAGGTCGTCGGATCGATCCTCAAGAAGCTGTCGACGCTGCTCGGCGAGAGCTTCGATACGGTGCAGGCCCTGAATCGCTACCGCAAGTCGCTCAACGTGCCGGCCGCCGACCGTGGCAGCGCCGCGGCGCAACCGGCCTGACCCGGCGCCGCGCCACGTGAGCGCACGCCGTGCTGCGTCCTGCCGCACCGCGGCGGCGGCGCAGCGGTGCGCGCGAGGCTGCCGGTGAGTGTCGCATTCGAAGACAAGTGCTGCCCGCCAGCGCTGGCGCGCGAGCGCGCGCAGGCGCTGCCTGCACCCAGGGTGTTCACCAACGGCTGCTTCGATCTGCTGCACCGCGGACACGTCACCTACCTCGCACAGGCACGCGCGCTCGGCGCCTCGCTGATCGTTGCCCTGAACAGCGATGCATCGGTGCACCGACTGGGCAAGGGCGAGGACCGGCCGGTCAACACCCTGGCCGACCGCATGGCGGTCATCGCCGCGCTCGCCAGCGTCGATCTGGTGACCTGGTTCGACGCCGACACGCCGCTCGAACTGATCGTGGACATCACGCCGCAGATCCTGGTGACAGGCGGCGACTGGCCTGTCGAGCGCATCGTCGGTGGAGCGCACGTGCGCGCGCACGGGGGCGAGGTGGTCTCGATCCCGTTCGTGCACCAGCGCTCGACCACCGCGACGCTCGATCGCATCCGCCGCTGACCGGCCGGGCGCACCCCGGCAGCGCGGGTGCAGGGTCGGCGCGCCGGGCCGGGGCGGCGATCAGAACAGCCGGTAGTGCAATCCGAAACCCGGGCGTCCACGCGGCGGCACACCGTAGTAGAAACTCGGTCCGCCCCAGAACCAGTTCGGTCCGCAGAAGAATGGATCGATGCAGCGCGGCCCGTACCAGCCTGGCGCATGGCGGTAGCCGTAGCCCCACGCGCCCGGATGCGGCGGTGGCCGATAGTCCGGTCGACCGAGCGGTGCCGGCTGGATGTTCACCGCAGGACCGACCTCCCTCGCCGGCGGCAGGGTGCCCTCCGGCAACCGCTCGGTGCGACCCAGCGGCGTGCCCGCCGCACATCCCCCGAGCAGCGCCGCAACGACGACTGCGGCAGCCGCTGCGGTGCGGCTGCGCTGGAACCCGACTGCGAAGCACTGCAACGTTCGGCCCATGCTGACCCCCGATGATCGTGCGCCACAGACCTGCGTCTGCAGGACCAGTCCGCACAGCAACATGATCAATAACGCTGCGGTGACACGGCCGTTTACCGCATTCGCCGGACTCCACCGGGCAGTGGAGCGGCCGACAGTGCTCCGGCCCGGCTGCACGCACCAGCCGCCCCGGTCGGCGAATTCTGCCCTGCACGCACCGCTTATCCCCTAGTATAGGGACTCCGCGACCCGTATTCCTTCGATGACCAGCACGGCGAATCCTGCAGCGTTGGCAGTGGCCGACCCGGCTGCCGTGTCCGCCCGACACGGTACAGCGGCGGCGCAGACTCGCGCCGCAGGGCGCGATCAACCGCCTCCCGCCACCGCCGCGACGGCGGCCACCTCTGCGTCGGGCGTCGGCGCACAGTCTGCGGTTGCCGCCTCGGCCGAGGCCGTCGGCCTGCTGCTCGATGCGGCGGGATTCCCGCCGGCCGCCGCCGAGCCGACCGCGGACACCCCGGCCGAGGGCGGCGCTGCCGTCCCGCAGCGCGAGCTGGTGGCCAGCCGCGTGCTGCTTGGAATGATCGCCAGCGGTGCAAGCCTGCCCGATGTGCTCGGCGCGCTGTGCCGGAACATCGAAGTACAGGCTCCCGGCGCGCTGTGCGCGGTGCTGCTGATCCACGACGAGCGGATGCACGTGGCGGCAGCGCCCAGCCTGCCGCTCGCCTTCATCCAGGCGATCGACCGGCTGCCGATCGGCCCGCAGGCCGGTTCCTGCGGTGCGGCGGCCTATACCGGCCGGCAGATGATCGTCGAGGAGATCGCCAGCCATCCGGCGTGGGCGACCTATGCGCCGGTCGCACTCAAGCACGGGCTGCTGGCGAGCTGGTCGACGCCGATCCTCGGCGCCTCGGGCACGGTGATGGCGACCTTCGCGGTCTACTACCGCGAGCGGCGTTCCCCCACCCAGCGCGAGCTGTACCTGATCAACGGAGCGACCGATCTGGCCAGCATCGTGATCGAGCGCGACCGCTCGGCCGCGGCGCTGCGCGACAGCGAGGCGAGCTATCGCGCGCTGGTGGAGACCGCGCCGCTGGGCATCTTCGTGCTCACCCGCGACCGCTTCGTCTACTCCAATGCCGCGCTCGCGCGCATGCTCGGCGCGTCGAGTGCGGCCGAACTGATCGGGCGCAGCATCGTCGGCCACGTGCAGCGCAACTCGCGCCCCGGCCTGGCCGAGCGGCTGACGCACACGAGCAAGCGCGGCACCACCACCCGCGTCGAGGTCCGGCTGCTGCGCATGAACGGCTCGGAATTCGAGGCGGAACTGATCGCCACGCCGATGAGCTTCGGAGGCGCGCACTCGATCCAGTGCATGGTCTCGGACATCTCCGAACGCAAGCGTACCGAGAAGCGGATCAACTATCTCGCCCACTACGACGATCGCACCGGACTGCCCAACCGCAACCTGTTCATCGACCGGCTGTCGCAGGCGCTGGGCCACGCGCAGCGCAGCGGCAAGACAGTGGCGCTGCTCTACCTGGATCTCGACCGCTTCAAGACCCTGAACGACACGCTGGGCCACGCCGCCGGCGACGTGCTGCTGCGCGCCGCCGGCACGCGCCTGACCGAGTGCGTGCGCGCGCACGACACGGTGGCACGACTGGGCGGCGACGAGTTCGCGCTGATCCTCGCCGATCTGGCGCAGCCGGAGCATGCGGAGACGGTGATCGCCAAGATCTTCCAGGCGTTCGAACGACCGTTCACCGTCGAGCGCCGGCAGCTGTTCGTCTCCCCGTCGGTCGGCATCGCCACCTATCCGCGCGACGGCGCCACGCCCGATCTGCTGCTCAAGCACGCCGACATCGCCATGTATCGGGCAAAGGCGGCCGGCAAGAACACGTATCGCTTCTATCTGCCGGCGATGGGGCTGGGCCTGTCGGAGAATCTCGCTCTGGAGACCGATCTGCCGGGCATTCTCGAGCGTGGCGAACTCGAGCTGTACTACCAGCCGCAGGTCGATGCCGCGAGCGGCGAGACCGTGGCGGTCGAGGCGCTGCTGCGCTGGCGGCATCCGGAACGCGGTGAACTGACGCCCGAGACGTTCATCCCGCTGCTGGAGGAAACCGGACTCATCCGCAGCGTGAGCGCGTGGGCAGTGCGTCGCGCCTGCCGCGACACCCGCGACTGGGTCGACGTCCGCGGGTGCCCGCTGCGCCTCGCGCTCAATCTGTCGGCGAGCCAGTTCAAGGATCCGCGGCTGGCGGAACTGATCGAGCAGATCGTGACCGACACCGGCTACGATCCGCGCCGACTGGAGTTCGAGATCACCGAGCACACGCTGATGGAGGACACCTCCGTCACGCTCGACACGCTGCGCGCGCTGGCACGGCTGGGCGCGTCGATCTCGGTGGACGACTTCGGTACCGGCTATTCGTCGCTGTCCTATCTCAAGCGCTTCTCGGTGCAGCGGCTGAAGATCGATCGCTCGTTCGTGTCCGAAATCACCGAGAAGCGCGACACGGCGGCGATCGTCGAAGCGATCATCTCGCTTGCCCGCAGCCTCTACATCGAGGTGGTCGCCGAGGGGGTCGAGACCGCGGCGCAACGCGACTTCCTGCTCGCGCGCGGCTGTCCGTTGATGCAGGGCTATCTCTTTCACCCTGCGCTGCCGCCGCAGGGCTTCCAGGAGGCGATCGCCCGGCCGTTCTCGGCTGCACGCGATACCGCCGCGCCGGACTCACCCGCGTCGATGCCGACCAGTACGGCCGAACCGGTGGCCGCGGCAACGCACGCCGGCGCTGTGCGTGCGCTCGGCAGCTGACCGCGGCAGGCTGCCAGCGCTCAGCGCGTGTTCGGGCCGCTCGGGCAGGCGGTAGCGCCCAGCGCGCTGTCGGGAAAGCCGCTCTGCTTGATCTCCAGCACGCGCGCAGCCAGCGCCTCGGAGGGCTCGCGCACCAGCCACTGCGTGCCACCGCCGCTGCGACGCTCGGTGATCTGTGCGGCGCGCACGCCGGCGACCTGCAATCGCCCGAGATACTCGCGCGCTCTCGCTTCCTCGGCGAAGCTGCCGAGATCGACCGCGTTGGTCCACTGCGGGTCGTTCTCGACCACGCTGCCGCCGGCAATGCCCAGCGTCTTGAGCTCGCCGAGCTTCTTCACCGCCTCGGCCCGGCTGCGCTGCACCGGCATGTGCACCCAGAACTGGCTCGTGGCCGGCAGCTCGCGCGCTTCGATGCGTGCGGCCGGCACCGCCTCCTCCAGCGCGGCGCGCGCGCGCGCCGCCTGCGTCTCGTCGAACGGCCCCCAGACGAGGCAGGCAGCGACGGCAGCCGCCGCCGGGCGCGCCACCGGTGGCCGCTCCTGCCCGCCGCCGACGATGCGTACCATCTGCGGATTCATCTGCAGGCTCATCAACTGCGCATCGTCGTCGCCTCCCGGCGTTCCCCACTGCACCAGCACGCCGAACAGGATGTTGGCGAGCAGCAGCACCAGCACCAGCGCGCGCAGCATCACGAAGCCTCGCCGACAGCGCGCGACGTGTCAGCCGTCGCGCACGCGAGCTCGGCGATCACGAGTCCCTCGAGCACGAGCTGCGGTGCCAGCACGGTGGCAGCCGGCGCGAGCAGCGGCG
>CANGUQ010000154.1 GCA_947456915.1 Betaproteobacteria bacterium | reverse complement strand
CCCGCGCGAGGCGGAGGCGGTCGCGGCGTCTCCCGGCGATCAGTAGCGGTAGTGCTCCGGCTTGTACGGGCCTTCCTTGTGCACGCCGATGTAGCGGGCCTGCGTGTCGGAGAGCTCGGTCAGCTGCGCGTTCAGCTTCTTCAGCTGCAGACGCGCGACCTTCTCGTCCAGATGCTTGGGCAGCACGTACACGCCCACCGGATACTTGTCGGTCTCGGTGAACAGTTCGATCTGCGCAATCGTCTGGTTGGCGAACGACGAGCTCATCACGTACGACGGGTGGCCGGTGCCGCAGCCCAGGTTCACCAGCCGGCCCTTGGCCAGCATGATGATGCGCTTGCCGTCGGGGAAGATCACGTGATCGACCTGCGGCTTGATCTCTTCCCACGTGTACTGCTCGAGCGCGGCGACGTCGATCTCGTTGTCGAAGTGCCCGATGTTGCAGACGATCGCCTGATCCTTCATGGCCTTCATGTGATCGTGCGTGATCACGTGGAAGTTGCCGGTGGCGGTGACAAAGATGTCGGCCTTGTCGGCGGCGTAGTCCATGGTGACCACGCGGTAGCCTTCCATCGCCGCCTGCAGCGCGCAGATCGGGTCGATCTCGGTCACCCACACCTGCGCCGACAGCGCGCGCAGCGCCTGCGCCGAGCCCTTGCCGACATCGCCGTAGCCGGCAACCACCGCCACCTTGCCGGCGATCATCACGTCGGTGGCGCGCTTGATGCCGTCGACCAGCGACTCGCGGCAGCCGTACAGGTTGTCGAACTTCGACTTGGTCACCGAGTCGTTGACGTTGATGCCGGGGAAGGCGAGACGGCCTTCCTTGTGCATCTGATAGAGGCGATGCACGCCGGTGGTGGTTTCCTCGGTCACGCCCTTGATGTGCTTGATGCGCTTCGAGTACCAGTGCGGGTCCTTCGCCAGCGTCGCCTTGATCGAGGTGAACAGGCAGATCTCTTCCTCGCTGGTCGGGTTGGTCAGCACCGAGGCGTCGGTCTCGGCGCGGGTGCCCAGGTGCAGCAGCAGCGTCGCGTCGCCGCCGTCGTCGAGGATCATGTTCGAGTAGCCGCCGTCGGCCCACTCGAAGATCCGGTGCGTGTAATCCCAGTACTCGGCGAGCGACTCGCCCTTGACCGCGAACACCGGCGTGCCGTTGGCGGCGATCGCCGCGGCGGCGTGATCCTGCGTCGAGTAGATGTTGCACGAAGCCCAGCGCACCTTCGCGCCCAGCGCTTCCAGCGTCTGGATCAGCACCGCGGTCTGGATCGTCATGTGCAGCGAGCCGGTGATGCGCGCGCCGCGCAGCGGCTGCTGGCTCCGGTACTCGTCGCGGATGGCCATCAGACCGGGCATCTCGGTCTCGGCAATCGCGATCTCCTTGCGGCCCCACTCGGCCAGGCCGAGGTCGGCCACCTTGAAGTCTTCGGTCGCTGCGGTTTTCAATACGGCGCTCATCTCGCGCGCTCCTCTGTGAAGGGAAGTTTGCGAGCGCCGTTGCAGGGACCGGTCCACTTCGAGCCTGACGCGCCGGGCCCGCAACCGCGACCGCTCGCCCGCCAGGGCGTTCGATCGCTGTCTCGGGCGTGCGGCCGCTGCAGCGCTCCTCGAAGCGGGCGCAGTGTACCTCAGGGCGCCGGCCGGTTGTGTGAGGTTTGTCGCTGACCGGCGCCGGGCAGGGCCGCAGCGCGGTGGCGAAGCGACAGGTCCCGGGTCACCGCGCGTGCAACGAGGCATCGAGGGCGTGTCTGCCTGCCCAGATCTCGTCAAGATTGCGGAATTTCCAGCGCTCCGGATCCTCGCGGCCGACGATGGCGTCGGGCTCGTTCGCGCGCGACAGGTCGATGGTCTCGGGCCTGATCTGCACGCCGGCAGCGATGGAGAAGAACGCCTTGACGCGCGGGCGCGTCAGCGTGTCCGGGTTCTGGTCGATCACCATCGCCAGACGCCCCGACTGCAGGCGCACCAGCGATCCGGTCGGATAGATGCCGATGCTCTTGACGAACGCGTGCAGCACGCGCTGGTCGAACTGGCCGCCGTTCGCCCACTCCGCCATCCGGCCGATCGACTCTGCGGGATCCCAGCCCGCCTTGTACGGCCGGTTCGACGTGATCGCATCATAGACGTCGCACACCGCACCCATCTTCGCGTGCAGGCTGATGCACTCGTCGTCCAGTCCGTCCGGATAGCCGGCGCCGTCGATACGCTCGTGGTGATGCAGGCAGACGTCGAGCGCGACCTCGTTCACCGCGCTGCTTTCGGCGAGCAGCCGGTGTCCGAGCAGCGGGTGCTGGCGTATCTGTGCGAGTTCGCCAGCGGTGAGCCGGCCCGGCTTGTTCAGGATCGACAGCGGTATCTGCGCCTTGCCCAGATCGTGCAGCAGGCCGGCGAGCCCGGCCCGCCTCGCGCCGTCGGTGTCCATGCCGAGTTCGCGCGCGAGCGCGATCATCAGACCGCAGACGGCCACCGAGTGCATGTACGTGTAGTCATCGGTGGTCTTCAGCCGCGCGAGGTTGACCAGCGCGCCGCGGTTGCGCTCGACCGATTCGCTGATCTCTTCGACCAGCGCCGCCGCCGCCAGTGAATCGATCGCCTTGCCCATGCGCGCTTCGCCGAACATGGTGACCACTGCGTCCCTGGCGCGGCGGCAGATGTGCGCGGCACGATCGAGTTCGGCCTCGATCGGCTGCCGAGCGCAGGCAATGGACGCCGGGGCTGCCGGCGGCGCCGCCGACGACGGCGTGGAGGATGCCGCGGGCACCGGTGCAGCGGATTCGGCGTCGCAGCCACGGGTCAGATCGATCCACACCGCGCGCACACCTGCGGCGGCGATCGTCTCGATGTCGTGCGCGCCGTTGATGCGCCGGCTCTGCCGCCAGAACGGGTGGTCGAGCCACCCGCCGTCGAAGCGCGCCACGTGCATGCCCGGTCGCAGCTGATCGACCGTTATTCGCTTGAGCATCGGCTTACCATGCCTGCAACGGCACCTCGGGCTATCCTTGTCATGCGAGGTCGTGCGCGCGCATGACGCCTCCTGCGGACGGTTTCCTGCGCACGCGCGCGCACATCACGCATCCATCAACGTCGGTCCGATTACGACTTTCGGGGATGTTTCTTTAGCGATCGGCGGCAGCGGGAACGAATTCATGAACGAACTGATGCGGCACGTGCGCACCATCGCCGACTTTCCGAGCCCCGGCGTCCAGTTCCGCGACCTCACGCCGCTGATGGCCGACGCGGCCGCCCTGCGTGCCGCGATCGAGCAGTTGTGCGCGCCGTTTCGCGCCGACGCGATCGCGCTGGTCGCGGGCATCGAGGCGCGCGGCTTCATCTTCGGGGCGCTGGCTGCGCGCGAGCTCGGCGCCGGCTTCGTGCCGCTGCGCAAGCCGGGCAAGCTGCCGGGGCAGGTCGAGTCGGTGAGCTACGCCCTCGAGTACGGCAGCGCGTCGCTGGAGATCCACAGCGATGCGCTGGAGCGCGGTGCGCGCGTGCTGCTGGTCGACGACGTGCTCGCCACTGGCGGCACCGCGGCGGCGGCGACGCAGCTGCTGCAGCGCCTGGGCGCGCAGGTCGCGGGGTTCGCGTTTCTGCTGGAGATCGGCGTGCTGGACGGGCGGGCGCGGTTGCCGTCGGGCCTGCACGCGCACAGCGTGCTGCAGGTGTAGCGCGAGGCCGCCGCAGCGCCCCCACGCGTCTAGCGGGCAGCGCACCGCAGTGCCGGGCGTGGCCGGCCGGCCCCGGGCCACAGGCGAGGGACGAAAAAAAGCCCCGCCGGGGCGGGGCCTCGATGATTGCCGCAGGTGCGTCGCCGATCAGAGCCCGGCATCGGCCTTCAGTGCAGCGGCCTTGTCGGTCTTCTCCCACGTGAACTCCGGCTCGGCGCGGCCGAAGTGGCCATAGGCGGCGGTCTTCTCGTAGATCGGGCGCAGCAGATCCAGACTGTGGATGATGCCCTTCGGACGCAGGTCGAAGTGCTTCTCCACCAGCTTGCCGATCTTCTCGTCGCTGATCTTCCCCGTGCCGAACGTCTCCACCAGCACGCTCACCGGCTTTGCCACGCCGATCGCGTACGCCACCTGCACCTCGCACTTGGTGGCGAGACCGGCCGCGACGATGTTCTTGGCCACGTAGCGACCCGCGTAGGCAGCGGAGCGGTCGACCTTCGACGGGTCCTTGCCCGAGAACGCACCGCCCCCGTGACGCGAGTAGCCGCCGTAGGTGTCGACGATGATCTTGCGGCCGGTGAGGCCGGTATCGCCCTGCGGGCCGCCGATGACGAAGCGGCCGGTCGGATTGATCAGGTAGCGCGCGCCTTTCAGCAGTTCGGACGGAAACACCGGCTTGACGATCTCCTCGATCACCGCCTCGGTCAGTGGTTCGTGCGAGATGTCCGGCGTGTGCTGGGTCGAGATCACGACGGTGTCGACCGTGGTCGGGCGGCCGTTCACGTACTTCACGGTGACCTGCGACTTCGCGTCCGGGCGCAGCCACGGCAGCTTGCCGGCGCGGCGCATCTCGGCCTGCCGCTCCATCAGCCGGTGCGAGTAGTAGATCGGCATCGGCATCAGTTCCGGCGTCTCGTCGCAGGCGAAGCCGTACATCAGGCCCTGGTCGCCGGCGCCCTGATCCAGATCGAGGCCCTTGCCCTCGTCCACGCCTGCGGCGATGTCCGGGGACTGCTGGTCGTAGCACACCAGCACGCCGCAGCTCTTGTAGTCGAAGCCGATCTCGGAGTCGGTGTAGCCGATGCGCTGCACGACGCGGCGCGCGACCTGCGCGTAGTCGACCTGCGCGCGCGTGGTGACCTGACCGGCCATCACCACGAGCCCGGTGTGCACCAGGGTTTCGGCGGCAACCCGGCCGTGCTTGTCCTGGGTCAGGATGGCATCGAGAACTGCATCGGAGATCGCGTCGGCGACCTTGTCCGGATGACCTTCGGAAACCGATTCGGAAGTAAACAGGAACTCGCTCATGGGCAATCCGCCTGCGGTGAAGTGGGAAGGAGAGAACGATGTCCGGCTGCCGGGGCAGGGCCGGGCGAGGACGGGAGCCCGGCTCCTCGCCGCGCGGCTGCACCGGCACGCGGCTGGCGCCGCCTCGGGCGTTCGCCGACGCTGTTCCGATCGGCGCCGCTGCGCGTGCACTGCGCCGAAGCGGCGCGGCACACAAACCGGCGATTGCACCGGGAACTGGCAAAAAAGGGCGGTAGGATAGCACTCGACAGCCACTCCGACGCCAACAAATCCGCTTTGCTCGCCCTGTTCCGCCTCGTTGGCCGGTTGCCGTTGCCGCTGCTGCACGCGCTGGGCGTTCTGCTCGGGTGGGTCGCCTACGTGGCCGATCCCGTGTATCGGCGCCGGCTGCGCGCCAACCTGCAGGCGGCCGGAGTTGCGCGCGGGCCGGGCGAACTGTCGGCGCTGCGTCGGCAGGCGATCGGCCACGCCGGGCGCACGCTGGCCGAACTGCCGTATCTCTGGTTCCGGCCGCAGGCTGCGCTGGCGCGCCGGGTGCGGGTGCGGCGCGGACAGGACGCCCTCGATGCGGCGCAGGCTGCCGGCCGCGGCATCCTGTTCCTGACGCCGCATCTGGGCGCGTTCGAGTGCACGGTGCAGTGGTACGGGCTGAGCGAGCCGATCACCGTGATGTACCGGCGGCCGAAGCTCGCGTGGCTCGATCCGGTGCTGCGTGCCGGCAGGGCACGCGGTCAGGTGCAGCTCGTCGGCGCCGATCTGCGCGGAGTGCGGGCGATGCTGCGCGAACTGCGTGCAGGCCGTGCCGTGGGGCTGCTGCCCGATCAGGCGCCCGGCGCCGGCGAGGGTGTCTGGGCCCCGTTCTTCGGCCGCCCCGCCTGGACGATGACGCTCGCCGCACGACTCGCGCAGGCGGCCGGCGCGAGCGTGCTGATGACCACCGCCTGCCGGTTGCCGTACGCGCGTGGTTTCGCGCTGGAATTCGATCTGCTGCCCAGCCTGCCCGCGGACGCGCAGGCGGCGGCACTGGCCATCAACGAGGCGGTGGAGGCGGTCGTGCGCCGCCACCCGGGGCAGTATCTGTGGAGCTACAACCGCTACAAGCGTCCGGCCGGTGCGCCGCCCCCGCCCGTGCCGGCGGACGCCAGCCGCGAGCGGCCCGCCTGATGGGGACCCGGCTCGCCCTGGCCGTGGTGTGGTGCCTGCACTGGTTGCCGTATCCGTTGCTGGCGCGGCTGGGTTCGGCCCTGGGTCGCCTGCTGTTCCTGCTGCCGACCGAGCGCCGCCGTGTCGCGCTCACCAATCTCGCGCTGTGCTTTCCCGAGCTGTCCGAGACCGCGCGGCGCGACCTCGCGCGCGCGCACTTCTGCGCCTTCGCGCGCAGCCTGCTCGACCGGGGCATTGCCTGGTGGGCGAGCCGCGAGCGCCTGCTGCGCATCGTGCGCGTCGAGGGCTGGGAGCACGTGCTGCCGCTGATCGGGCGGCCCCTGATCCTGCTTGCGCCGCACTTCGTCGGGCTGGACATCGGCGCGCAGCGGCTGGCGGCGGAGCATCGCGCGGTGTCGATGTACAGCCGGCAGAAGAATCCGGTGTTCGACGCCTTCCTGCGCGCGAAGCGCAACCGTTTCGGCAGCGTCACGCTGGTCTCGCGGCAGGAAGGGGTGCGCCCGCTGGTGCGTGCCATGCGCGCGGGGCTGCCCCTGTACTACCTGCCGGACATGGACCTCGGTGAGCGCGACTCGATCTTCGTGCCGTTCTTCGGCGTGGCGGCGGCGACGGTTCCGGCGCTGGGCGGGCTCGCGCGGCTGCTGCCGGGCGCAGCGGTCGTGCCGTGCGTGACCGAACAGCTCGCCGACCGCTCCGGCTACATCGTGCGCTTCCATCCGCCGTGGCGGGACTTTCCGAGCACCGGTCCCGACTGCGACCACGTCGACGCGCGGCGGATGAACGCGTTCATCGAGCAGCGCGTGCGCGAACTTCCCGCGCAGTATCACTGGCTGCACAAGCGGTTCAAGACGCGTCCGCCGGGCGAGCCGTCGCTGTACTGAACGCTGACGCTGCACCGACCTCAGGAGATCGACCATGCTGGAGAACCCCGATGCGGCGCACCTGCGCCGGATGCTGGCAACGGTGCGCACGATCGCGGTGGTCGGCCTGTCGCCCAGACCGGAGCGTCCGAGCCACGCCGTGGCGCGCGCGCTGCAGGGCTTCGGCTACACGGTCGTGCCGGTCAACCCCGGGCAGTCGGTGCTGCTCGGCGAGCGCTGCCATCGGACCCTGTCGGACATTCCGCCCGAGGTGCGTGCGCGCATCGATCTGGTCGACGTGTTCCGCGACGCCTCGGCCGTTGCCGGCATCGTCGACGAGTGCATCACGCTGTCGCTGCCGAGGCTGTGGCTGCAGGACGGGGTGATCGACGAGCCTTCGGCGCTGCGCGCGCGCGCGGCAGGCATCGAAGTGGTGATGGATCGCTGCATATACCGGGACTATGTAAACTTGATGCGATGAAACTCGCATTCACCAAGATGCACGGTGCCGGCAACGACTTCGTGGTCATCGACGCCACGCGGGCGCCGGTGCCGCTGACCGAGGCGCAGCGCCGCTTCATTGCCGACCGGCATCTGGGCGTGGGCTGCGATCAGCTGCTGGTGGTGGAGCCGGCACGCCGACCGGACACCGATTTCGTCTATCGCATCTTCAACGCCGATGGCGGCGAGGTCGAGCAGTGCGGCAACGGCGCGCGCTGCTTCGTTCGCTTCGTGCACGACAAGGGGCTCACCGACAGGCGCGAGATCCGCGTCGAGACACTCGCCGGCGTGATCGCCCCCCGGCTGGAGAGTGATGGCCGGGTCACCGTCGACATGGGGGCGCCGCGGTTCGAGCCCGCGCAGATCCCGTTCATCGCCGCGGCCCGCGCCGATGTCTACCGGCTGGAACTCGACGCCGGCGCGGTGGAGATCTCCGCACTGTCGATGGGCAATCCGCACGCGGTGCAGATCGTCGCCGACGTCGATCGTGCGCCGGTGACCACCCAGGGGCCGCAGATCGAGGCGCATGTGCGCTTCCCCAGCCGGGTCAATGCGGGGTATCTGCAGATCGTCGATCGCACGCACGCGCGGCTGCGCGTGTACGAGCGCGGCGCCGGCGAGACGCTCGCCTGCGGCACCGGCGCCTG
>CANGUQ010000153.1 GCA_947456915.1 Betaproteobacteria bacterium | reverse complement strand
CGGCCGCGGTGGACGCCGCCTTCGCCGCCGCCGCCACGCGGGTGAAGCTGCGGGTGAACAGCACGCGCGTGATTCCGAATCCGATGGAGCCGCGCACCTGTGCCGCCACGTACGACGCCGCGCGCGACCACTACCACGTGTACTCGGTCACGCAGGGCGGGAACATGATGAAGAAGCAGATCGCCGTGGCCGCCGGCATCCGCGAAGATCAGATGACGGTTCACGCGCAGGACGTGGGCGGCAGCTTCGGCAACCGCAGCGCGCAGTATCCCGAGCACTGCGGCGTGATGCTGGCGGCGAAGGCGCTGGGCCGTCCGGTGCGCTGGACCGGCACGCGCTCGGAGTGCCTGGCGAGCGACTACCACGGCCGCAGCAATCTGATCGACGGCGAACTCGCGCTCGATGCCCACGGGCGCTTTCTCGCGATCCGCCTCGACTGGATCGCCGACATGGGCGCGTTTCTCACCGCCGCGGGTACCTCCAGCCACACGCGCAATCCGGTGGTGCTGCTCACCGGTGTCTACAGGATTCCGGCGCTGCACGGCCGCTGGCGCGTCACCTTCACCAACACCTCGCCGATCGCCGCCTATCGCGGCGCCGGCCGGCCCGACGTCAACTACATCATCGAGCGGCTGGTCGACGAGGCCGCGGCGAAGATCGGCGTGGACCCGGCGGATCTGCGCCGGCGCAACCTGATCGGCGCGGCCGAGTTTCCGTACAAGACGCCCACCGGCTCGGTGTACGAGGCCACCGACGTGCCCGGCTCGCTGGAGAAGGCGGTCGTGCTCGCCGACTGGGCGGGGTTCGCGCAGCGCAAGGCGGAGGCGGCCGCGCGCGGCAAGCTGCGCGGCATCGGCATGGCGAGCTTCATCGAGAACACCGGCGCCGGCATCTTTCCCAAGGATCAGATCGACATCGAGGTGGACGCGCGCGGTGTCGTGCACGCCTACAGCGTGGCCCACGCGCAGGGGCAGGGGCACGAGACCACCTTCGCGCAGGTGATCGCGGAGGCGATGGGGCTGTCGATCGACGACGTGTTCCTGCATGAAGGCTCGCCCGATCACACGCTGATCGGCAATCACACCGGCGGCTCGCGTTCGCTGGTGGGTGCTGGCAGCGTGTGCAAGCTCGCCGGACTGAAGCTGGTCGAGGTGGCGAAGTCGGCCGCCGCTGCGATGTTCGACACCGAACCTTCGCAGATCGACTACGCCGCGGGCACGCTCACCGACCGTGCGAGCGGCAGGACCGTCACGCTCGCGCAACTCGCGCAGCGGCCCGAAGGGCTGAGGACGCAGGCGGAGGCGAGCGTGGGCTCGACCTTCCCCACCGGCTGCCACGTCGCCGAGGTGGAGATCGATCCGCAGACCGGCGTTACCGAGATCGTGCAGTACACGGCGGTGGACGACTGCGGTCATGCGGTCAATCACACGATCGTCGAAGGCCAGGTGCACGGCGGGCTGGTGCAGGGCATCGGTCAGGTGTTTCACGAGAAGGCGATCTACGACGAGAGCACCGGGCAGCTGATGACCGGCAGCTTCATGGACTACACGATGCCGCGCGCGGGCATTCTCCGGCACGTGGTGATCGAGGAGAACTGCGTGCCGAGCAAGATCAACGCGCTCGGCGCGAAGGGCGTCGGCGAGTCCGGCTGCACCGGTTCGCTGTCGGCGCTCTCCAATGCGATGGCCGGTGCGCTGCGCCCGCTCGGGGTGCCGCCGATGGACATGCCGTTCACACCGAGCCGGGTCTGGCACGCGATCAGCGCGGCCGGCGGCGTACGCTGAAAGGGCAGGCGAGATGTATGAATTCCGATACGTGAGGCCGCAGTCGGTCGCAGAGGCGGCCGCGGTACTGGCCGCCAACGGCGATGCACGGCTGATGTCCGGCGGCATGACGCTGCTGCCGACGATGAAGCAGCGCCTCGCCCAGGCTTCGCACCTGGTGCACGTGGGTGTTCTGGACGAACTCAGGCAGATCGCCCGCGACGGCGACACGCTGGTGATCGGCTCGGCCACCACCCACGACGCGGTGGCGAACTCCGACGTCGTACGCACGGCGATCCCGGTGCTGGCGAAGCTCGCCGGCGGCATCGGCGACCCGCAGGTCCGCTACATGGGCACCATCGGGGGATCGATCGCCAACAACGACCCGGCGGCGGACTATCCGGCGGCGGTACTCGGGCTGGGTGCCACGGTGATCACCGATCGGCGCGAAATCGCCGCCGACGACTTCTTCCAGGGCATGTTCAGCACCGCGCTCGAGGACGGGGAAATCGTGCTGAAGGTGAGCTTTCCCGTCCCGCGGCGGGCCGCCTACGTGAAGTTTCCGCACCCGGCCACCGGCTACGCGATGTCCGGCGTCCTCGTCGCCGAGACCGGCAGCGGCGTGCGCGTCGCAGTCACCGGCGCCGGCAACGGCGTGTTCCGCTGGACACAGGCCGAAGCCGCGCTGGCGGGCTCGATGAGCGCGGCCGCGCTCTCCGGGCTGCCGCTCGATCTGGCGCGCTTCGCGCAGGATATCCACGCCACGCGCGAGTACCGCGCGCAACTGTGCCGCGTTATGGCGGCGCGAGCCGTCGGCGAACTGCCGGCCTGAACCACGGACGCAATGACGATGAGCAAGATCCAGATCACGCTGAACGGCGTTGCCCGCAGCGCCGAAGTGGAAGACCGCACGCTGCTGGTCAGCTTCATCCGCGACACGCTGCAGCTCACCGGCACCCACGTCGGTTGCGACACCACGCAGTGCGGCGCGTGCACCGTGCACGTGGACGGACGGGCGATCAAGTCGTGCACGATGCTGGCGGTACAGGCCGACGGCGCGACGGTCACCACGATCGAGGGCATGGCCACGGGAGAGACGCTGCATCCGGTGCAGCAGGCGTTCTCCGAGTGCCACGGTCTGCAGTGCGGTTACTGCACGCCCGGAATGGTGATGGCGGTGGCCGATCTGCTGCGGCGCCACCCGCATCCTACCGACGCACAGATCGAGCACGGTCTCGAGGGCAACATCTGCCGCTGCACCGGCTACGTGAACATCGTGCGCTCGGTCAGGCGGGCAGCGGAGCTGATGGCGGCGCGCTGAGCGCGCGTCTCCCCGATGTGGCGCGCCTGCCCGGCGCGCCACCCCGATCGCGCGTTGCCTGTCGCTGGCTGCGAATGCGAAAGGGGGTCAGCGAAAGGGGGTCAGGGTCGATTCCGGTTTCGAAAAACGAAAAAGGGGTCAGGGTCGAAAAAGGGGTCAGGGTCGATTCCGGTTTCGGAGGGACCGGATACGCTGGTCCTCGCCCGGAATCGACCCTGACCCCTTTTTCGCCCCCTTTTTGACCCGTTTTCGATTCGGGGAAAGTCCGCCAGCAGTCGGGATCGATCCTGACCCTGTGCAGTCCATCGCTTGTCGGGTTCGAAGCGGCGCGCACATGCGCGGCGCCGGGTTGCTGCGTGGTTCCGGCGACGGGCATAATCGACTGCATCCGGAACGATCGTCCGCAGATGGCGCGCCGGCACAGTGCTCAAGGGGGCTTGATGCAGCGGCAGTCGCAGCAAGGTGGTGGCAAGCGAGCAGTGCTGCCGCCGGATGGGTTGTTGCAGGGTGAACTCGAGCAGGGCAGCGCACGGCGTTCGCGGCGATGGGTCACGGTGGCGGTGTGTGCGGGCGCGTTGCTGGTCGCCGCGTGCAGCGCTGGCGATGACGGCAAGGCCGGACCCGGGGCGAAGGGCGGCCCGGGCGGCAAGCCGATGGCGATGCCGGTCACCGTTGCCCAGGCGCTGGAGCGCACGGTGGCCGACTGGGACGAGTTCGTCGGCCGTGTCGAAGCGACCGAGCGCGTGGAACTGCGCCCGCGCGTGTCGGGCTATCTGCAGCGAGTGAACTATCGGCAGGGCGCCGACGTCGCGCGCGGCGAGGTGATGTTCGAGATCGACCCGGAACCCTTCCAGGTCGAGGTGCGGCGCGCCGAGGCCGAACTCGCGCGGGTTCGCACGCGGCTCGATCTTGCGCGCAACGAGCGCGCGCGCACCGAAAAGCTGGTGGAGTCCGGCGCGGTGTCGCGGCAGGAGTTCGACGAGCGGCTCTCGGCCGAGAAGGATGGGGAGGCGGCTGCACGTTCGGCCGAGGCTACCCTCGCCGCGGCACGCCTCAATCTCTCGTACACGCGCATCGTGTCGCCGATCGCCGGGCGCACCAGCCGTGCCGAGGTGACTGCAGGCAACTTCGTCACTGCCGGGCAGACCATCCTCACGACGATCGTCACGCTGAACCCGATCTACGTGTCGTTCGAGGCCGACGAGCAGGCGTATCTGAAGTACGCCGAGCTCGCCCGCCGCAGCGAGCGCGCGAACGCGCGCCAGGCCAGGAATCCGGTGTTCGTGGGCCTCGCCAACGAAGAGGGGTACCCGGGCAGGGGCGTGGTCGAGTTCGTCGACAACCGGGTCAACCCGCAGACCGGTACGCTGCTCGCCCGCGCGGTCGTCGACAACCGCGACGGCCGCTTCACCCCCGGGCTGTTCGCGCGAGTGAAGCTGGTCGGCGGTGGCTCCTACACCGCGACGCTGGTCGACGATCGGGCAGTAGGCACCGACCAGAACAAGCGCTTCGTGACGGTGGTCGGCCCCGACGGGCAGACGCAGTACCGCGAGGTGCGGCTGGGACCGGTGGTCGACGGCCTGCGCGTGATCCGCGACGGGCTCAAGCCGGGCGAGACGATCGTCGTCGATGGCGTGCAGCGCGTGCGGCCCGGCATGCCGGTACAGCCGACGCTGGTGCCGATGGAGCCGAAGGAACGGCCGCGGCCCGCGCCTGCCCGGGGCGCGCCCGGTGCGGCAGCGGGCGGGCAGGGCAAGGGCGAGCCGAAGCAGGATGCCGCGGCGCAGCCGAGCGATCAGGGCAGGGCCGCCCCCGCCGAGAAGAAGTAGGCCGCGATGGATCTGTCGAAGGTGTTCATCGACCGGCCGATCCTGGCCACGGTCGTCTCGCTGCTGATCTTCGTCGCCGGCGCGATCGCGGTGTGGTTCCTGCCCATCTCCGAGTATCCGGAGGTGGTGCCGCCGTCGGTGCAGGTGCGCGCGCAGTTTCCCGGTGCCAACCCGAAGGTGCTGGCCGAGACGGTCGCCTCGCCGCTGGAGGACGCGATCAACGGCGTCGAGAACATGCTGTACATGGGCTCGCAGTCGACGGCCAACGGCGCGGTGCAGATCACCGTCACCTTCAAGGTCGGCACCAACATCGATCAGGCTCAGGTGCAGGTGCAGAACCGCGTGTCGCAGGCGCTGCCGCGGCTGCCGGAGGTCACCCGGACGCTGGGTGTCTCCACGCAGAAGAGTTCGCCCGATCTGACGATGGTCGTGCACCTGGTGTCGCCGGACAACCGCTACGACACGCTGTACCTGCGCAACTACGCGGTGCTCAACGTCAAGGACGTGATTGCCCGTCTCGATGGCGTGGGGCAGGTCGCGCTGTTCGGCGGCGGCGACTACTCGATGCGCATCTGGCTCGACCCGCAGAAGGTGTCTTCGCGCGGGCTCGCCGCTGGCGACGTGGTGCGTGCCGTTCGCGAGCAGAACGTGCAGGTGGCCGCCGGCGTCGTGGGCGGGCAGCCCTCGACTGGCGCCTCGCAGTTCGAACTGCTGGTCAATGCGCGCGGGCGGCTCGCCAGCGAGGAGGAGTTCGGCGAGATCGTGATCAAGACGGGCAGCGATGGCTCGATCGTGCGCCTGCGCGACGTGGCGCGGATCGAGCTGGCCGCCGGCGACTATTCGCTGCGCAGCCTGCTCAACAACAAGCCGGCGGTCGCGATCCCGATCTTCCAGGCGCCGGGTTCGAACTCGCTCGAGCTGTCCGACAGCGTGCGGCGCACGATGCAGGAACTCAAGCGCAGTTTCCCGCCGGGCGTCGACTACGCGATCGTCTACGACCCGACCCAGTTCACCCGCGAATCGATCCGCGAGGTGGTGGGCACGCTGCTAGAGGCGGTGCTGCTCGTGGTGGTGGTGGTCGTGCTGTTCCTGCAGACGTGGCGCGCGTCGATCATTCCGCTGATCGCCGTGCCGGTGTCGGTGGTCGGGACCTTTGCGGTGATGCTTGCGGCGGGTTTCTCGATCAACGCCCTTTCCCTGTTCGGGCTCGTGCTGGCGATCGGCATCGTCGTCGACGATGCGATCGTGGTGGTGGAGAACGTCGAGCGCAACATCGAGAACGGTCTGAGTCCGCGCGATGCCGCGCACCGCGCGATGGAGGAAGTGAGCGGCCCGATCATCGCGATCGGGCTGGTGCTGTGCGCGGTGTTCATCCCGATCGCGTTCATCTCCGGGCTGTCCGGGCAGTTCTATCGCCAGTTCGCGCTGACCATCGCGATCTCGACGGTGATCTCGGCGATCAACTCGCTGACCCTCTCGCCGGCGCTGGCTGCGATCCTGCTGCAGCCGCATGGCACGAAGAAGGACTGGCTGGGCCGCCTGATCGACACGCTGTTCGGCTGGATCTTCCGCCCGTTCAACTGGTTCTTCTCGCGTGCGGCGAACCGCTACTCGGGCGCCGTCGCGCGGGTGGTCCGGCAGAAGGTACTGTCGCTCATCGTCTACGCGCTGCTGATCGGATGCGCAGTGGTGCTGTTCCAGAAGGTGCCGGGCGGTTTCGTGCCGGGACAGGACAAGGGCTACCTGATCGGTTTCACACAGCTGCCGGACGGGGCGACGCTCGACCGCAGCGAGGAGGTCATTCGCAGGATGTCGGCGATCGCGCTCGACCACCCCGGCGTGAAGGACTCCGTCGCGTTTCCGGGCCTGTCGATCGCCGGCTTCACCAACAGTTCGAACGCCGGCGTCGTGTTCTTCGGTCTGAAGCCGTTCCAGGAGCGCAGGGGCGAGGGGCAGTCGGGCGGGGCGATCGCCGAGGCGCTGAACCAGAAGCTGCTGGCCATCGAGGGCGCGTTCGTGCGCGTGCTGCCGCCACCTCCAGTGGCCGGGCTGGGCACCACCGGCGGCTTCAAGATGCAGGTGGAGGACCGCGCCGGCCTCGGTTACGAGGCGCTGTACGCGGCGACCCAGGCGCTGATCGGACGCACCTATGCGCCGGATTCGGGAATCGTCGGTGCGTTCTCCGGCTACCAGATCAACGTGCCGCAGCTCAACGCCGAACTCGATCGGGTGAAGGCCAAGCGCGTCGGCGTGAGCATCACCGACGTGTTCGACACGATGCAGATCTACCTCGGCTCGCTCTACGTCAACGACTTCAACCGGTTCGGACGCACCTACCAGGTGCGCGTGCAGGCCGACGCCGACTTCCGCACCAGCGCCGAGGACATCCGTCAGCTGCGGGTGCGCAACGCCGCCGGCGAGATGGTGCCGCTGGGCGCGATCATGAAGGTCGAGCCGAGCTATGGCCCCGAGCGCGTACAGCGCTACAACGCGTACCTGTCAGCCGACATCAACGGCAACGCTGCGCCCGGCGTCAGCTCGGATCAGGCGCGCAGGATCATGGAGCGGCTGGCTGCGGAGACGCTGCCCAACGGCATTACCTACGAGTGGACGGAACTCACCTACCAGCAGATTCTTGCCGGCAACACGACGTTCTACGTATTCCCGCTGTGTGTGCTGCTGGTGTTTCTCGTGCTGGCTGCGCAGTACGAGAGCTGGAGTCTCCCGCTGGCGGTGATCCTGATCGTGCCGATGGGCGTGCTCTGCGCGATCTTCGGCGTGTGGGCCTTCAGCCGCTTCGGTTGGGGTGGCGACAACAACATCTTCACCCAGATCGGCCTGTTCGTTCTGGTGGGGCTCGCCTGCAAGAACGCGATCCTGATCGTCGAGTTCGCGCGCGAGCTCGAGATGCGCGGGCACACGTACCTCGAGGCCGCGGTCGAGTCGGCGCGCCTGCGGCTGCGGCCGATCCTGATGACCTCGTTCGCATTCATCATGGGCGTCATTCCGCTGGTGATTGCCTACGGCCCCGGCGCCGAGATGCGCCAGGCGATGGGTGTGGCAGTGTTCTCCGGCATGATCGGCCTCACCTTCTTCGGCCTGTTCCTCACGCCGGTGTTCTACGTGATGATCCGGGCTGTCGTGAGCCGCCTCTCCCGCAACCCGTCGCCCTGCGGCGGGACGCCGCCACCGCACGATCTGGGACTGCCGCCGGGACCGGTGCCGGGTGCACCGGTGGATCCGGCTGCGGCCGCCGGCCCGGGCGCCGACGGTACGGGGGGTGGCCGTGGCTGAGCGCGCAGATCTCGACGCG
>CANGUQ010000152.1 GCA_947456915.1 Betaproteobacteria bacterium | reverse complement strand
TCCGCGGCCCCCCCACCCTTCGACACCCCATCAGGCGAGGAGCGCAGCAATGGCAAAGGACAAGACCAAGGAAGCGAAGTCGGGCAAGGCAGCGAAGGCCGGCAAACCGGTGACTACCTCGATCAAGCCGCGCGCCTACACCGACATCCTGTTCGAGGTGCGCGATCAGGTGGCCTGGGTCACGATCAACCGTCCGCGCGTGCTCAACGCGTTTCGCGAGCAGACGCTCGACGAGATGATCGACGCGCTGAAGTCCACCCGCGAGGACCCCTCGATCGTGTGCGCCGTGGTCACCGGCACCGGCGACAAGTCGTTCTCCGCCGGCGGCGATTTCTTCGCGATGAAGCGCCTCAATTTCACCAACGCCTACATGTGGAACGACCGCATGCTCGGGCTGGCGATGACGATTCGCGGGCTGCCGATCCCGGTGATCGCGATGGTCAATGGCTGGTGCATGGGCGGCGGCCACGAGCTCGCCCTGTGGTGCGATCTGGTGATCGCCTCGGAGAACGCGGTGCTCGGACAGACCGGTGCCAAGGTCGGCGCCTGCCCGACGGTGGGTGCCACCCAGTACATCCCGCGCATCATCGGCGAGCGACTCGCGCGCGAGATGATCTTCTGCGCCCGCCGGTTCACCGCGAAGGAAGCCGTGGAGATCGGTCTGATCAACAAGTGCGTACCGCAGAAGGACCTGCTCGCCGAGACGTTGAAGTGGTGCGAGACGATGAAGGGCCACAGCGCGCTCACCATCCGCATGACCAAGAAATCGCTCAACTTCGAATCCGACAACCTGTATTCCTCGTGGCAGCAGGGCATGGAACTGCTCGCCCACGTCTGGGGCTCGGACGAAGCCAACGAGGGGATGAACGCCTTCCTCGCCGGACGCAAGCCCGACTTCCAGCAGTTCCGGCTGAAGGCGAAGAAGGAACTCGAGGGCTATCTGGACGGCTGCGAGAAGAACCTCAACGAGCCGCCCGAGATGCGCAAGCTGCACCGCGGCCGCTGACATGGGCGAGGCCGCGTCCACCGCTGCCCCTGGCGCGCTCGACGGCGTGCGCGTGCTGGATCTGACGCGCGTGCTGGCGGGTCCGCTCGCTGCGCAGATGCTCGGGGATCTGGGTGCCGAGGTGATCAAGGTCGAGCCGCCGGGCAACGGCGACGACACCCGCACCTGGGGTCCGCCGTGGGTGGGCGCGGACGGTGCCGCAAGCGACGCACGCGAAGCGGCGTACTTCCTCGGCGCGAACCGCAACAAGCGTTCACTCACGCTCGATCTGTCGCAACCGCAGGGGCGGACGCTGCTCGGCCGCCTGATCGAGCGCGCGGACATCGTGATCGACAACTACAAGCTCGGCACGCTCGCGCGGTGGGGATTCGACGACGCATGGTTCGAGGCGCACGCGCCGCGGGCGATCCGCGCCAGCGTCACCGGCTACGGCACCCGCGGGCCGAAGGCGGCGCTGCCCGGCTACGACTTCATCGCCCAGGCCGAATCGGGGCTGATGAGCATCTGCGGCGAAGCCGAGGGCGAACCGATGAAGTACGGCGTGGCGATCGTGGATATCGCCACCGGGCTCATCGCTGCCAACGGCATCCTCGCTGCACTCACCGCACGCCAGCGCACCGGCCGCGGCCAGAAGGTCGAGGCCTCGCTGTACGAGACCGGGCTCTACCTGCTCGCCAACGTCGCGCTCAATCATCTGGCGAGCGGGCGCGATGCACGCCGCTTCGGCAACGGCCACCCGAACATCGTCCCGTACACCACCTACCCGGCCGCGGACGCGATGATCGCGGTGGCGGTGGGCAACGACACTCAGTTCGCCCGCTTCGCCGAGCTGATCGGAGAGGCAGCGTGGGGAGCCGATCCCCGCTACGTCACCAATGCCGCACGCATCGCCAATCGCGACGCGCTCGACGCGGGCATCGCAGTGCGCACGCGCGAGCGTGCGGCCGATGCATGGATCACCGCTCTGCGCGGTGCCGGCATTCCGTGCGCCCGCATCAATACGGTGGCGCAATCGCTGTCCGATCCACAGACCGAGGCCACCGGCATGGTGGTCGGGATGGAGCACGCGGTCTACGGGGCGTTTCGCACGCTCGGTTGTCCGGTGAAGCTCTCGGACACCCCGGCACAGTACCGGCTCGCCCCGCCGCAACTGGGCGAGCACAGCGAGGCCGTGCTGGCCGAGGCGCTCGGCCTCGACGCGGCGGAGATCGCGCGGCTGCGCAGCGCAGGTGTGCTTGGTGCCGCCCGATGAGCGCGCCGCTGTTCACTACCCTCTGCCACGTGTCGATCGCCGTGCCTGATCTGGAAGCGGCGATCGAAGCCCTGTCGCGCCGTTACGGTCTCGACGCCGGTCCGGTGATGGAGAACGCGCAGCAGCAGGTGCGCATGACCTACATCGAACTCGCCAACGCCCGCATCGAACTGATGGCACCGACCGGCCCCGGCTCGCCGATCGCGAAGTTCATCGAGCGCAATCCGCGCGGCGGCATCCACCACTTCTCCCTGGGCACGCCGGACGTGGTCGCCGCCGCGGGGACGCTTCGGCAGGCGGGGATCGAAGTGCTCGGTGATCCGGCCACGCAGCGCAACGTGCACGGCGATCCGATCGCATTCCTGCACCCGAAGGGTTTTCTCGGCGCGCTGGTGGAAATGGAACCGGCGTCCGACGCAGCCGCGCACGCAGCAGCAGCCCGCCCGGCGCACTGACCGGCGAACCCGGCGACGCGGCTGCGCGCTGGCGCGGCTGCTCCCGCCGCGGGCTGGCGCCCTCGGCGAGGCGCGCCGGACAGCTCTGCTGCGTTATCTTCCGACACACCCCCATGCAGCCTGCCGGACCCGCCGCAGCCCGCGCCGGGATGTCGGCCCGCGACGAGTTCCGATGGCCCAAGCCCCCAGTGCAAACGAAGTGCAGTCGCTGATCACCGCGATCGCCGCCGATCTGCGCGAGCCCACGCTGATCTGGCAGATTCTCGCCGTGCTGGTCGCGCTCGCGCTGGCGCGCGGCCTGAACCAGTGGCTGCGCCCGCGGCTGGAGAAGGTCGTCGGCAACTGGCGTGTGGGTGCTGCAGGCATCGAGCGCGTGCTGTTTCCGGTGCTCGCGCTGCTGCTGGTGCTGATCGCCAAGGGGGCGCTGATCGCGTGGAACCCGGTGCGGCTGCTGCAGCTCACCGCCGCGCTGCTGGTGGCGATGGCCATCGTGCGCTTCGCGGTGCTCCTGCTGCAGACGGTGTTCGCCGACACCCCGCTGCTCAGGGCGTGGGCGCGGGCGGTCGCCTGGACCGTGTGGCTCGGCCTTGCGCTGCATCTGACCGGCGTGCTGCCCGCGATCACCGGTTTCCTCGACGAGCTCACGCTGCCGCTGGGCAAGCATCAGGTGTCGCTGCTGCTGCTGCTGCGCGGCGCGATATCGGTGGTGGTCACGCTGCTGGTGGCGATGTGGATCGCCCGGCTGATCGAACACCGACTGATGCGCGCCCAGAGCCTGGACATGCACGTGCGCATCGTGTTCACGAAGCTGGCGAAGGCGGCACTGATCCTGGCGGCCGTACTGTTCGCACTGTCGGCGGTCGGGCTGGACCTGACGCTGCTGTCGGTGTTCGGCGGCGCGCTCGGCGTCGGGCTGGGCTTCGGGCTGCAGAAGATCGCCAGCAACTACGTCAGCGGCTTCATCATGCTTGCCGAACGCTCACTGTCGATCGGCAACTCGGTGGTGATCGACGGGCGCGAGGGCGTGGTCACGAAGCTGAGCGGGCGCTTCATCGTCGTGCGCAATGCGGACGGCACCGACGCACTGATCCCCAACGAGACCGCGATCACCAACACGGTGATCAACAAGTCCTACAGCGACAACCGTGCGCGCGTGTCGCTGCCGCTGCAGATCGCCTATCGCCACGATCTGGAAGACACGATCGCACTGATCGAGTCGGTCGCTCGCGCGCAGCCCGGAGTACTGGCCGAACCGTCGCCGGTCGCCCTGGTGACAAGCTTCGCCGAGAACGGCATCGACATCGAACTCTGGGCCTGGATCGACAATCCCGAGGCATCGCGTGCGCTGTTGCGCTCGGATCTGTACCGGGCGCTGTGGAAGGCATTCGGCGAGCACGGTATCGAGGTGCCCTACCCGCAGCGCGAAGTGCGTTTGATCACGCCTCCGGAAGCAGCGTCAAAGGCTTGATTCACAAGGAGAATCCTGCGCCCGGGGATTTCCTGCCCGAGCGCAGGTACGGGACGCGGATTTTCTGTAGACTGCGCACGCTTGCTCAACTTCCAAGGACGCTGGATGCTCTCCGGACTGCTCGACCTGCCGTGGTGGGAGCTCGTTGCCTACACGCTGGTGATGACCCACGTCACCATCGCCGCCGTCACCATCTTCCTGCACCGGCATCAGGCACACCGGGGCCTCGACCTGCACCCGGTGGCATCGCACTTCTTTCGTTTCTGGCTGTGGCTGACTACCGGCATGGTCACCCGGGAATGGGTGGCAATCCACCGCAAGCACCACGCGCGCTGCGAGACGCCGGAAGATCCGCACAGCCCGCAGATCTTCGGTATCCGCAAGCTGCTGCTCGAGGGGACCGAACTGTATCGAGCCGAATCGCGCAACCGCGAGACGATCGAGAAGTTCGGCAGCGGTACCCCCGATGACTTCATCGAACGCACCCTGTACACGCCGCGGTCGGTGTGGGGCCCGTGGACGATGCTCGCCATCAACGTCGTGCTGTTCGGGCCGATCGGCATCACGATCTTCGCCGTGCAGATGCTGTGGATTCCGGTGCTCGCTGCGGGCGTCATCAACGGCATCGGGCACTACGTCGGCTATCGCAATTTCGAGGCCGACGATGCGAGCCGCAACATCGTGCCGTGGGGCATCCTGATCGGCGGCGAGGAACTGCACAACAACCACCACGCCTACGCCAGTTCGGCGAAGCTCTCGTCGAAGTGGTACGAATTCGACATCGGCTGGCTCTACATCCGCACGCTGCAGGCGGTGGGTCTTGCCCGCGTGAAGAAGGTGGCGGCGCCGGTGCGGCTCGACGCGAGCAAGACGGTGGCCGATGCGGGAACGCTCGACGCGGTGATCGCTCACCGCTACGACGTGCTGTGGCGCTACGGCAAGCTGCTGCGCGCCACGTGGCGGCAGGAGCTCGACCGGCTGCGGGCACACGCGCCGGCAATGCCCAATCTCGACCTCTCGACGCTGCGCCACTGGCTGCAGCGCGATGCGGACGAAGTGCCCGAAACAGTACGCCCGGCGCTGTCGCAGCTGCTCAGCACCAGTCCGGCCCTGCAGACGACCTACCGGATGCGCCAGGAACTCGCCGCCCTGTGGGGGCGCTCCACCGCATCGAAGGAACAGCTGGTCCAGCAGCTGCAGGACTGGTGCGCGCGGGCCGAACAGAGCGGCATCGTGCCGCTGCGCGACTTCGCACAGCGGCTGCGCTGCTACGCCTGAGCACCGCCCCGCGCAATCCGCCGCCTCGGCAGCGGATTGGCGGCAGGCTGTGCGTTCGGCTGACGCCGGAGCAGGCGTACAGCCGTCGCGAGATCAGGCCTTCGGCATCGTGGCCTGGAGCGACGCACGCTCGCTGAACTGCGCGAACCACGCGGCGAGGTGCGGCCTCGATGTCCGCCAGTTGTCATCGCCGAAGCGGAAGTCCAGCCACCCCAGGGTGGCCGCCACCGCGAGCGAGCCGATGGTCGGTTCGCCGGCGAGCGCCGCGGCATCGCGCTCGAGAAAATCCAGCCCCTGATGCCACTTGGCGCGCTGGCCGTCCATCCACTCGTGCCAGTGCAGCTCCTTCGGGCAGAACGCCAGCTCGTAGCGCACGAGGATGCCCGCATCGAGAATGCCGTCGGCGACCGCCTGCTGGCGCAGCGCTGCCCAGCGAGCCGGCCCGGGTGACGGGAACAGCTTGCGACCGCTGTTGAGCGAATCGAGGTACTCGCAGATCACCGGCGAGTCGAACAGGGCGAACCCGTCGTCGGTCACCAGGGTGGGAATCTTCATCAGCGGGTTGTCCCGCGCCAGATCGGCATTGGGCTTGAGCGGGGTCACCGCCGTGGTCACCTCCTCCACCTTCGACTCCAGCCCCGCTTCGCGCACCACCAGGCGCACCTTGCGCACGAAGGGAGAGGCAGCGTTGTAGTACAGCTTCATCACGTTCTCCTGCAGAACACCGGATCCGGTGGGGATTGGGGGGATCGACGCAGCCGCTGGCGGCGTACGCGAACCGGCAGCGCCCGGGCCCGCGCGCGCAGCGCGGCGGCGCAGCGCGCATGCTACCGCGACGCGGACGGCGCCGTTTCGATGCGCGCGGCAAAGGTGTCGGCCGCGATCGGCTCCTCCGCGCAGCGCGCCAGCACCTTGCGCATCACCGCGTGGACCTGCGCCGCCGAGGCTTCCGCCGCATCGAACTCCGGGGCGAGCCGCTGCACGGTGGCGCCGATCTCGGCGAGCAGCGCGGCCTCGTCGATGCGCGTGAAGCGCCCCTGCACCATCACCGGTTCGCCGTCCACCAGCACCGTGTCGAGTCCGGCTCCACGCTCGTTGTAGATCAGCTGGCGCACCGGATCACCCAACGGCGTGAAGGTGACGGTGTCGAGGCGAAAGGCGCACAGATCGGCCGTGGCGCCGACCTCGATCGTACCCAGACGCGGGCCGTTGCCCCCGTCGAGGCCGAACGCGCGCGCGCCGCCCTGCGTGGCGATCGCCAGCGCTTCCCGCGCGCTCAGCCACTGCACCGGGTCGTCGCCGCGGAGCTTGGACACGCCGGCAGCGCTGCCCGCGGTGGTGAGCATGTTGGCGGTGAAGGTCGCACAGGTGCCGTCCACCCCCATACCGACGTTGACGCCGGCGGCGAGCAGTTCGCGCACCGGCGCGACCCCCGAGCCGAGCATCAGGTTGCTCCACGGATTGTGCTGGGCAGTGGCGCCCGTGCGCGCGAGCAGGTCGATCTCGCGCGGGTTCAGCCACACCGTGTGGATCAGCGTGGTCTTCGGCTTGAGAAAGCCCAGCGCGTGCAGGTGCTCGACCATCGTCGAGCCGTAGAAGCGCTGGCCGGTGACCACCTGCATGCGCGTCTCCTGTACATGAGTGATCGCCGGCAGGTCCAGCTCGTCGGCGAGCGCGCGCGAGGCGCGCAGGAAGTCCGCCGTGCAGCGCTGGGGCGCGGAACACGACACCAGCACGCCGACCCTGTTCGCCTGCGGATGCCGCGTGCGCGCCAGATCGCGCACCAGCGCGTGAAACCCCTCGGGCGAAGGGCGCGGCAGCGCGCGCAACTGCGCGATCAGCGCCGCGTCGCCGCACTCGTCGACGAACGGGAAGTTGTCGATGACCGGCCGGTCCATCATGGCGAAGCCGACCAGCGCGCGAACGCCGATGTCGTCGTAGGCCTGCAGCATGGCGTCGATCAGCGTACGGTCGATGCCCGTGCCGAGCGTGATGTCGTCGACCAGCGTGGTTGCGCCGGTGCGCAGGCACTCGACAGCGCCGATCATCGTGCGCAGATAGACCTCGCGCGCGGTGAGCGTCACCGGTCGCGGCGTGCGCACGCAGTGCATCCACAGCTCGAGCGGCAGGTTCTCGGTACGCCCGCGCTGGAAGTGTTCGTGCGAGTGGAAGTGCCCGTTGATCATCCCGGGCACCAGCAGCCGCTGGTGCAGGTCGAGCACGCGCGCCGCCAGCGGCAGCCTGCCCTCGGGGGCGATCGCGCGGATGCGCCCGCCCTCTATCGCCACGTCCAGCGGCTCGGATAGACTGAACTGCGCGCCGAGCAGCGCTCGCGCTCCCCGCAACAGGATCGAAGCCATCGACCACCTCCATCACGTGAAAGGTACCAGCAGATGAACGACGAGGACTACATGCGGGTCGCGCTCGAGGAAGCCGAACAGGCCTTCGCTCGCGGCGACTGGCCGGTCGGTGCAGTGATCGTCAACGACGGGCGCATCCTCTCGCGCGGGCAGAACCGGCAGATCACCCAGCGCGACGTGACGGTCCACGCCGAGACCGACGCGCTGCGCCGGGCGCAGGCCGAACACGGACTGGAGGCGATCGCCGGGGCGACGCTCTACAGCACGATGGAGCCGTGCCCGATGTGCGCGTGGGTCCTGAAGATCGGCGGCATCAGGCGCCTGGTGCTCGGGCTGCGCCACGAGACGCTGCACCGGACCGACATGGGCCGCTACAAGGTGGAGACGTTCTGCGACATGGTCGGCTTCG
>CANGUQ010000151.1 GCA_947456915.1 Betaproteobacteria bacterium | reverse complement strand
GGCCGCAACCCGTCTTGCCCGTTCCGAGGTCAGTGATGAATGCTCCAGCCCCCGCCAGCGCTGCCACCCGCGATCCGATCGCCTTCGAGCTGTTCAAGAACTCGGTGGCGGCGATCGCCGACGAGATGGCAGTGACCGTCCATCGCACCAGCTACACCTCGGTCGTGAAGAACAACATGGACTTCTCGACCGCGTTCGCCGACGGCGACGGGGTGATCGTTGCCCAGGGGCTCACCCTGTCGGGTCACCTGGGCGCGATCCCGGTGGCGCTGCAGTCGGTGATGAAGTGCTTCGAGGGCGACATCCATCCGGGCGACGTGTTCGCGATGAACGATCCGTTCGAGGGGGGCATGCACCTGCCCGACATCTTCGTGTTCCAGCCGATCTTCGTCGACGGCAGACGCCTCGCCTTCGCCTGCACGATCGCCCACCACACCGACGTGGGCGGGCGCGTGCCCGGGTCCAGTGCTGCCGATTCCACCGAGATCTTCCAGGAAGGTATCCGCATCCCGCCGATCAAGCTCTACGAGCGCGGGGTGAAGAACGCGACCTTCTTCCGCATCTTCGAGGCGAACGTACGGGTGCCGGACAAGGTGGTTGGCGATCTCACTGCCCAGCTGTCGGCGTGCTACGTCGCGCAGAAGCAGTTCCTCGAACTGGTCGAGCGCTACGGTGCCGACACCGTCGCCTTCTTCATGAAGGAGATCAACGTCTACGCCGAGCGCGTCACCCGCGCGGCGATCGCGAAGCTGCCCGACGGCGAGTGGAGCTTCGAGGACTGGATCGACGACGACGGCGTCGACTACGACAAGCCGATCCGGCTGTTCGTCACGGTGCGCAAGCACGGCGACGAGATGGAGGTCGACTACACCGGCTCGAGCCCGCAGGTGCGCGGTGCGATCAATTCCACCTACAGCTATTCGTGCGGTTCGGCGTGGACGGCGGTGCGCGCGATCCTGCCGCCGGACATCCCGAACGCGGAGGGCGCGTCGCGTCCGATCAGGGTGACCGCACCCGAGGGCACCATCGCCAACGTGATCATGCCGGGAGCGTGCGCCGCGCGCGCGATGACCGGCTTTCGCATGACCGACGCGACCTTCGGCGCGCTCGCGCAGATGCTGCCCGACAACGGCATGACCGCCTCCGACGGCGGCAACACCAACGTCTCGATCGGCGGCTACTACCGCAACCGCAAGCCGTTCATCTACGTCGACTTCACTTGCGGCTCCTGGGGCGCGCGCGCCTTCGACGACGGCCATGACGGCCTGTCGCACATCAAGGGCAACATGGCCTCGCACGCAGTCGAGGTGATCGAGGCCGAGTATCCGATCCAGTTTCTCGCCTACGAGTTCGTCCCCGACAAGTTCGGCCCCGGCAAGTACCGCGGCGGGGCACCGTACCGGCGCGACTACCGTTTCCTCGAGGACGAGGCGGTGCTGTCGGTGCGTGCCGATCGCAAGCGCTTTCCCGCCTTCGGCCTGTACGGCGGCGCGCCGGGGCGCGCTTCGGAGAACGTGCTGAATCCGGGCGCGCCTGGCGAACTGCCGCTGCCCGGCAAGTTCTCGCGGCGCATCCGCCGCGGCGACATCTTCCGCACCGTGCTCGCCGGGGGCGGCGGCTGGGGCGACCCGCTCGAGCGTGATCCGCAGAGGGTGCTGCGCGACGTGCGCAACGAGCTGCTGTCCGACGAGCTGGCGCGCAGCCAGTACGGCGTGGTGATCGACTGCGCGCACTGGCGAATCGACGAGCAGGGCACGCACGCGCTGCGCGAGACGATGCGCAGCGCGCGCGGTGCGGGAGGGCTGCCCTTCGTGCAGCGCGACTGGCCCGCGGACTTCGACGGCACCGACGTGCGCGCGATCGAGGCGGCGGCGAAATGAGCGCGGCCGGCAACGTGACCTACCGCGTCGGGGTGGACATCGGCGGCACCTTCACCGACATCGTGTTCCTGTCCGAGGACGGGCGCCTGCTCACCAAGAAGATCTCCTCCAGCGTCGACAACTACGCCCTCGCCATCGTGGAAGGCCTGCGCGACCTGTTCGCCGAACACGGGCTGAAGGGGCGCGACGTCGAGGTGCTGCGCCACGGCACCACGGTCGGTTCGAACGCGATCCTCGAGCACAAAGGGGCGCTGACCGGCCTGATCTGCAGCGAAGGCTTCCGCGACATCCTGGAGATCCGCAATCTGCGCCGGCCGCATCTGTACAACATCGTCTGGAACAAGCCGCAGCCGCTGGTCGAGCGCTATCTGCGGTTGCCGGTGAACGAGCGCATCACGGTCGACGGCACGGTGGAGATTGCGCTCGACCTCGCGCAGGTCGAGCAGGTGGTCGACCGGATGCTTGCCGAGCGCGTGGAAGCGATCGCCGTGTGCCTGAAGAATTCGTACGTCAACCCGGCACACGAGTACGCGATCAAGAAGGTGATCGAGGCGCGCGCGCCCGGCCTGCCGCACTGCGTGAGCTACGACGTGCTGCCCGAGATCAAGGAGTACGAGCGCACCTCGACCACGGCGGTCAACGCCTACATCCTGCCGATCGTCAAGCGCTATCTGGAAACGTTGCGCGCGAGCCTCGATTCGGCCGGCATCGACGCGCGGCTGCTGCTGATGCAGTCCAACGGTGGTCTGATCACCGATGCCGAGGCCGCGCGCATGCCGGTCAACATCGTCGAGTCCGGCCCGGCCGGCGGTGTGGTCGGCGCACAGGCGCTCGCGAAGAAGCTCGGCCTCACGCAGATCGTCACCTTCGACATGGGCGGAACGACCGCCAAGGCGTCGATCGTCGAGGACGGGGAGGTGTCGCGCGCCACCGAGTACAGCGTCGGCGGCGGCATCATGATCGGCTCGCGCCTGCTCACCGGCTCGGGCTATCTGCTGCGCGTGCCCGCGATCGATCTGGCCGAGGTGGGGGCGGGCGGCGGGTCCATCGTGCGCGTGGATGCCGGCGGCGCGGTACGCGTCGGGCCGGACAGCGCGGGAGCGTTTCCCGGACCGGTGTGCTACGGCAAGGGGGGCACCGAGCCGACGATCACCGACTGCAACGTCGTGCTCGGCTACATCAACCCGAGGCACCTCGTGCAGGGCGAACTGTCTCTCGATGCGGGAAAGAGCCTCGCGGCCGTGGCGGAGAAGGTCGCTGCGCCGCTGGGTCTGTCGCCCGAGCACGCCGCCTATGCCGCGTTCAAGATCGCCGGCTCGAACATGATGCGCGCGATCCGCGCGGTGTCGGTCGAGCGCGGGCGCGACGTGCGTGGCTTCTCGCTGTTCGCCTTCGGCGGCAACGGGCCGCTGTTCGGCGCAGACCTGGCGGCGTCGCTGGGCATGAAGCTGGTCGTGGTCCCGCCCTCGGCGGGCCTGTTCTCGTCGTTCGGTCTGCTCTATGCCGACGTCGAGCACCACTATTCCCGCACGTTCCGCCGCGTGCTCGCCGCCGGCGAACTCGCGGAGATCAATTCGGCGTGGGACGCACTGATCGCGCACGGGCGCGCGCAGCTCGTCGCGGAGGGATTCCCGCCGGAGCGCATACGCATCCGCAAGTTCGCCGACATGCACTACAAGGGGCAGTCGTACGAACTCGCCGTGCCCGCGCCCGATGGCGCCCTCGACGCGGCGACGGTGCCGGTGCTGCAGGAGACGTTCGTGCGCGAGTACGAGCGGACCTACGGCCACCGCTCGCCGGCGTCGATCCCGATCGAGATGGTGAACATCAAGGTGATCGCGCTCGGGCTGCCGGAGAAGCCGCTGGTGCCCGAGCGGCTGCACGACGTGCGCACCGAGCGCGCGGCGCCGCCGCCACGCCAGGTCTACTTCGGTCCCGAGGCGGGGTGGCAGTTGACGCCGATCCTGCGCCGTGCCGACATCACGCAGAAGACGGCGGGTCCGCTGATCGTCGAGGACTACGACTCGACCTGCGTAGTGCCGCCCGGGGCGACGGCGGAACTGGACAGCTACGGAAACATCCTGATCCGGCTGTAGCGCAGCCTCGGCCGCCGGCACGGAAAAGGCACGAAAAAGGGGCCAGGCCCCTTTTCGCTTGAAAAGGCACGAAAAAGGGGCCAGGCCCCTTTTCGCTCTTTTCGCTTTTCCGCCTCTTCCCCTGCCTTCGCCGACCCGCGAAAAAGGGGCCTGGCCCCTTTTTCGCTTCGGTGGGGGGCGTCCGATGCGACGTTCCTCCGGATGTTCGCGGCTGCGGAAGTCGGGAGCAGGCGGGTGTCCATCGTGATCGGGCCCGCGGGAGAGCGGTGAGGAGACTCTGCCGGGCGTGCGCTGGGCGGCACTGCGGTACCTGGCGTCGGTCCGGCAGCGGTCGAGGCGATGGGTCGCGACTGCCTGACCGACGCGCCGGCAATGAGCGCAAGGTCATGCTCGGCGCAGGGGTGCTGCAGTCGATGGACAAGATCGCGCGCCCGGCCACGCGTGCCTTGCCGTCCAGCCCGGGCAGCCCCGATCAGCGGTCGAACTGCGTGCCCGAAATCCGCAGGGGGCTCGGCGTCCGAGCAGCAGGGGGCAGACCTTCGATCCGGCGGGCAGGCCTCTCGAGCTGCCCTCGAATCACGCCCGCATCGGAGTCCTCTTTTCGGCCGCCAGGGCCGGTCGTATCACGCGGCACTCGGCGCAATTGCACGGAGCAGGTAGTCTTCTGCATCCGCGACGAGGTGCCATGACTCCCGACACATCCCCCGCAACCGCCGCAGCAGCCACAGCAGCCACAGCAGCCACAGCAGCCACAGCTGCCTCGGGCAACGCGCTCTGGCGCTGGTTCGACCGTACCGTGCTCTCGCTCGGGCGCGACATGCGCTGGTCGTATCTGCCGCCGCTGATGGTCTACGTCGCGGCCGGCGTGTCCGGACTGACCGGCATCGTCGGTACGTTCTTCGTCAAGGAGTACCTCGGTCTGTCGGCGGCGTTCCTCGCCGCACTGGGTTTCTGGGCCGGGATACCGTGGGCACTGAAGATGCCGCTCGGGCATCTGGTCGATCTGATCTGGCGCTGGAAGGCGTGGCTGGTCTGGCTGGGCGCTTCGCTGATCGCTGCGAGCCTGCTGATCATGTACGGGCTCATTGCCCACACCGCAGCGATGACCGCGATCGCGTCGGCGGAGGCGTGGTTCGTGATCTCGGCGCTGCTGTCGCCGGTGGGCTTCGTCGTGCAGGACTGCGTCGCCGACGCGATGACGGTGGAGGCGGTGCCGCGTACCGACGACGCGGGCAATCCGATCGATCCGGCGCAGCGCAAGCTGATGCACACCACGATGCAGATGCTCGGCCGCGTCGCGATCATCGGCGGTACCGTGCTGGTCGGTCTGATCAACGTCTGGATGTTCCAGGGCGTGGCGAAGCTGCCGGAGGCGGAGAAGGCTGCGGTGTATGCGGATGTCTACGCGCTCGCGCTGGTCATTCCGCTGCTGTCGGTGCTGGGGGTGATCCTCGCTGCGTGGATGAAGCGCCGGCGCGCGGCGGCGCTGGCGCGCGCGGGGCGGCCAGCCGAGGAGATCGCTGCCCTGCTGTACGAGGCGCCCTCGCAGACCCGGATCAACTGGTGGATCCTCGGCGGAAGCCTCGTGTTCGTGGCGATCACGCTCGCCGTCGGGCTGGCCAAGGTACCCTGGGCACAGGAGATCGTGTTCGCCGGGTCGATGTCGGTGATCGTGTTCCTGATGGTCAGGCTCACGCGCGAGCTCGATCCCGACGCTCGGCGCGTGCTGATCGGCACGGCAGTGGTCGTGTTCGTGTTCCGCGCGATGCCCGGCCCCGGGCCGGGGGCGACGTGGTGGATGATCGACGAGCTCGGTTTCGACCAGCAGTTTCTCGCCAGGCTCTCGTTGATCGCGAGCGTGCTGACGCTCGTCGGACTGTTCCTGTTTCGCCGCTTCGTCGCCGAGCACTCGCTGGCGACGATCGTCGTCGTTCTCACGGTCGCCGGGACGATCCTCGCGCTGCCGACACTGGGGATGTACCACGGCCTGCATCACTGGACCGCAGCGATGACCGGTGGTGTCGTCGACGCGCACTTCATCGCCCTGATCGACACCGCGCTCGAGTCGCCGCTGGGCCAGATCGCGATGATCCCGATGCTCGCCTGGATCGCCAACTCGGCGCCCGAGCACCTGAAGGCGACCTTCTTCGCGGTGATGGCCTCGTTCACCAACCTCGCACTGTCGGCCTCGCAACTGGGCAGCAAGTACCTGAACGAGCTCTACACGATCACGCGCGAAGTGAAGGACCGCGCCAGCGGGGCGATTACCACGCCGGCCGACTACAGCGAACTGGGCATGCTGCTGCTGACGGCGATCGCCATCGGCTTCCTGCTGCCGATGGTCACCGTGCTCGTGGTCAGGCTGGCGAAGCTGCGCACCGCGTAGCGCCACCGCGGTATCCGGTCCGCCGCTGCCGTCACGCGAAACAGGCCCGATCAACCCTCGTGGCAGAAAAGGGGCCAGGCCCCTTTTCGGGGCGAGCCGGATAGAAAAGGGGCCAGGCCCCTTTTCGGGGCGATCCGCACAGGCAGACCTTGCCTTCGGTCGAAGCCGCTGCAAGAGGCGCCGCAGGAAGGTGCAAGAAGCACAAAAAGGGGCCTGGCCCCTTTTTCGGGTGGGCGACGCTCAGTCGAACATGCCGCTCTGGAACACGAGCCCGGCGTGCTCGCGCATGGTGTGGAAGCGGATGTTCTTCCACTGCTCGTTCGCCACACGCAACTCGGACGCATGCGTGGCGAGGAATACCGGCGCCTCGACCACGTCCAGGGCCACGCGGTGGGCGTTGGTCTTGAGAAACCGCTTGAGCTCGTCCTCGTTCTCGCAGGTGACCCAGCGCGCGAGCCTGTACTTGCTGGGCAGCATCCGGGGCTGCACGCTGTATTCGTGTGCGAGCCGGTGGGCGACGACCTCGAACTGCAGCTGCCCGACCGCGCCCAGCAGCAGCGGGCCGCCGGTGTCGGGGCGAAACACCTGGATCGCGCCTTCCTCGCCCAGTTGCAGCAGCCCCTTGCGCAGCGCCTTGCTGCGGATGGGGTCGGCGACTTCCACGGCCTGGAACATCTCCGGTGCGAAGAACGGCAGGCCGGTGAACTGCAGTTCCTCTCCCTCGGTCAGCGTGTCGCCCAGCTGCAGCAGGCCGTGATTGGGCAGGCCGATGATGTCGCCGGGAAACGCGAGTTCCAGCAGTTCGCGCCGCTGCGACAGGAACGACATCGCATTGCTGGTGCGGATCTCCTTGCCGCTGCGGCAGATGCGCAGCTTCATGCCGCGCTCGAAACGCCCCGAGCAGATGCGAATGAACGCGATGCGGTCGCGATACGCCGGATCCATGTTCGCCTGCACCTTGAACACGACGCCCGAGAAGGCGGGCTCACCCGGGTCGACGGTGCGCTGGATGGCCACGCGCGGACCGGGCGGCGGCGCCAGATCGACCAGCGCATCGAGTACCTCGCGCACGCCGAAATTGTTGATCGCCGAACCGAACAGCACCGGCGTCTGGCTGCCTGCGAGAAACGCTGCGGGTTCGAACGGCGGCACGGCGCCCTGGATCAGCTCGATCTCGGCGCGCGCCTGCTCGAACGCTGCGCCGAAGCGCTCGACGCACTGCGGGTTGTCGATGCCCTCGATCACTTCCGGCTCGGCGCCGAGGCGGTCGTCGCCGGCACGGAACACGCGCATCGAGTCGCTGCGGATGTCGAACACGCCGCCGAAGCCCTTGCCCATGCCGACCGGCCAGGTGAACGGTACCACCGGGATGCCGAGCGAGCGTTCGATCTCGTCGATCAGATCGAGCGGGGCCTTCACCTCGCGGTCCATCTTGTTGACGAAGGTGACGATCGGCGTGTTGCGCGCGCGACAGACCTCCAGCAGGCGCAGCGTCTGCGCCTCCACGCCGTTGCCGGCGTCGATGACCATCAGCGCCGCGTCGACCGCGGTCAGCACGCGGTAGGTGTCCTCGGAGAAGTCCTGGTGACCGGGCGTGTCGAGGAGGTTGATCACGCAGTCGCGGTACTCCATCTGCATCACCGAGCTGGCCACCGAGATGCCGCGCTGCTTCTCGATTTCCATCCAGTCGGAGGTGGCGTGGCGGCTCGCCTTGCGTGCCTTCACGCTGCCGGCGATGTGGATCGCGCCGGCGAACAGCAGCAGCTTCTCCGTCAGCGTGGTCTTGCCCGCGTCGGGGTGGGAGATGATGGCGAAGGTGCGGCGGCGGGCGACTTCCCGGTTGCTGCTCATGGCTGCGGCTCGATTCTGCGAAGCCGGCGAAGGTACCACCGAAGCGGGCGCGTGGCCGGGC
>CANGUQ010000150.1 GCA_947456915.1 Betaproteobacteria bacterium | reverse complement strand
GCATCGGCGGCGGATCGATCGGCAGCCGCGCCGCCCGCAGCAGCCGGCGCACGCGTGCGACCTCGCCCTGCGACAGCCAGCCCAGTCGCGCCGACATCTCGGCCGCCAGCACGGTGCCGGCGGCGACCGCCTCGCCGTGCAGCCACTGCCCGTAGCCGACGCCGGTCTCTATCGCGTGACCGAAGGTGTGTCCGAGATTGAGCGTCTCGCGCAGGCCGCTCTCGCGCTCGTCCAGCGCCACCACCTGCGCCTTGTGTTCGCACGAGCGGCGCACTGCCCACGCGAGCGCATCGCGATCGCGCGCGAGCAGTCGCTGCAGGTTCGGTTCCAGCCAGTCGAGGAACGCCGTGTCGCGGATGAGTCCGTACTTGATCACTTCCGCGAGACCGGCGGAGAGTTCACGCGCAGGGAGCGTGTCGAGAACCGCGGTGTCTGCCAGCACGAGCTGCGGCTGGTAGAAGGCGCCGATCATGTTCTTGCCTTGCGGGTGATTGATCGCGGTCTTGCCGCCAACCGAGGAATCGACCTGCGCGAGAAGCGTCGTGGGCACCTGCACGAACGGCACGCCGCGCTGCCAGGTCGCCGCGGCGAAGCCGGCCAGATCGCCGATCACTCCGCCGCCCAGCGCGACGATCGGGGTGCGCCGGTCGCAGCGCGCCGCGATCAGCGCGTCGAACACGCGGTTGAGCGTCTGCCAGTTCTTGTGCTGCTCGCCGTCGGGCAGCACCACCGGCACGGCCTCGACACCGATCTTCGCCAGCGCTTCGGTGAAGCGTGCGAGATAGAGCGAAGCCACCGTGTCGCAGGTGACGACCGCAGCGCGGCGCCCGCCGATGTGCTCGCGCACGGGCGCAAGGTCGAATGCGACGCCCGCACCGATACGGATCGGGTAGCTGCGCTCGCCCAGCGCCACTTCGACCCGCTCGACGGGCGTGCTCACGCTCATGCGGCGCGAGCGCCCGGAGTGCTGCCGTCACCCGCATCGGCAGCACCGCCCGCGTGCGTTTCGACCGCGGTACACGGTGCGTGCCTTGCCAGCCGATCGACCAGCCGGTTGACCATCGCCTTCACGCTGTCCTGCGTGCTCTCGACGGTGATGTGCGCAACTGCAGCATACAGGGGCTCGCGTTCGGCGAGCAGTTGCACGATGCGCTGCTGTGGATCGGCAGTGGCGAGCAGCGGCCGGCCGCGATCGCGGCGGGTGCGCTGCCAGATCTCGCTGGCGGATGTCTTCAGGTACACGACCACGCCGCGGCTGTGCAGCCTCGCACGACTGTCCTCGGCCAGCACCGCGCCGCCGCCGGTGGCGAGCACGATGTCGGGCTGCTGCGTCAGTTCGTCGATGATCGCCCGCTCGCGCTGGCGGAAGCCCTGCTCGCCTTCGATCTCGAAGATCACGGGAATGGTGACGCCGCACCGCGCCTCGATCTCCTGATCCGCGTCGACGAAGCGTTTGCCGAGCCGTTGGGCGAGGAGCTTGCCTACGGAGGTCTTTCCCGCGCCCATCATGCCGACGAGGAACACGCTGCCGGCGATCGTGGCCGGTCTGTCTGAAGCGGCAGCGGGCGCGCCGCCGGGCGGATTCGTGCTGTCCATGCGCGAATTGTAGCGCGCCCCCTTCTCCCGGTTCGGGCGCGCGGCCGGCACTGGCGCGCGAGGGCGAAGTCGCGGGCGATACCGGCGCGCCCGGCACCGACCCGTGCCCCGGATGTCGCCGATGCGCCCGCGCGCGTCGCCGCAAGCGAAACGGGCGCGCCCGCAGGCGCGCCCGTCATCGAAGCGATGGTGCGCCGATCAGCGCGAAGCCAGGCGGTCGTTCAGCACCCGCGGAGTCACGAAGATCAGCAGTTCGCGCTTGTCGTCCACGATCGTGCGGTCGCGGAAGAGGAAGCCGAGGAACGGCAGGTCACCGAGCACGGGGATCTTGTTCACCGTCTGCCTGGAGTCCTGCGTGTAGATGCCGCCGATGACCACGGTGCCGCCGTTCTCGACCAGCACTTGCGTGCTGATCTGCCGCGTGTTGATCGCCGGCCCCGACTGGGTGTTCTGGCCGACGCTGTCGTTGTTGACGTTCAGCGTCATGATCACGTTACCGTCCGGGGTGATCTGCGGACGGACCTTCAGCGACAGCGTTGCCTTCTTGAACTGCACGGCGGTGGCGCCGCTGGCGGTGGCCTGCTGGAACGGGATCTCCGTGCCCTGCTCGATCGTCGCCTCGATCTGATCGGCGGTGATCACGCGCGGGCTGGACACGATGCGGCCGCGTCCCTCGGCCTGCAGCGCCTGCACCTCCAGGTTGAGGAAGCGGGTGAAGCCGTCGTTGAACACGATCATCGACAGGGCGCCGGGGCGGGCGCCACCGATCGACTGCGCTGGCAGGTTCACGCCCAGGCTCTGTACCAGGGTCGGGATCGGGGTGGCGATCTGGTTGGTCACGAAGCCGGTGGTCTCCAGATTGCCGCCGAACAACATGCGATAGGGCGAGTTGCCCAGCGCCTGTCCGGGCTGGCGATCGAACACGCCCAGCCGCGCACCGAGGTTGCGCGAGAACGTGTCGGCGGCTTCGACCACGCGCGCCTCGATCATCACCTGGCGTACCGGCACGTCGACCTGACGTACCAGACGGCGCATTTCCTCCAGCCGCGTGGGCGTGTCCTGGATGAACAGCGTGTTCGTGCGCGGGTCGATCACCGCGCTGCCGCGGCGCGACAGCACGCGCTGCTGCGGATCGGTCAGGATCTTCTGGAACGCATCGGCACGCGCGTAGTTGAGCTGGAAGGTCTCGGTGCGCACCGGCTCGAGGTCGGCCAGCTGCTGGCGCGACTCTGCTTCGAGCTTGTCGCGGGTGGCGAGTTCGTCACGCGGGGCGATCCACATCACGTTGCCGGTACGGCGCAGATCCAGCCCCTTCGCCTGCAGGATGATGTCCATCGCCTGATCCCACGGCACGTCCTTCAGGCGCAGGGTGAGGTTGCCGCCGACCGTATCGCTGGTGATGATGTTGAGCCCGGTGAAGTCGGCGAGCACCTGCAGCACCGCGCGGACCTCGACGTTCTGGAAGTTCAGCGACAGCTTGTCGCCGGTGTAGCGCCGCTGGCCGCCGCCCAGCCGGCTCGGATCCTCGACCACCGGCTTGACTTCGAGGATGAAACGGTTGTCGGCCTGGTACGCCGACTGTTCCCACTGGCCGCGCGGCGTCACTTCCAGGCGCACCATGTCACCGGACTGCTGCGCGCTCACGAACTGTACCGGCGTCGCGAAGTCGGTCACGTCCAGCCGCCGCTGCAGGTGCTGGGGAATCTGCGTACGCTGGAACTCGACCACCAGATTGCGGCCGGACTGGCGCACGTCGATGCCGGTGTTGTTGTCGGCCAGATCGATGACCACGTTGCCGGCGCCTTCGGCCGTGCGCCGGAAGTCGATGTTGAGGATGCGATGCTGGCGGGCGTCACCGCTGCCCTCCGCAAAGCGCGAGGGCGCGGGCGCCACGCCCGAGGCGAGACCACCGGCGCCAGTGAGTTGCACCAGGATCGCGTTGCCTTCGATGCGCGACTCGAACGGCACCGTGCGCGTCATGTTGAGCACGAGGCGCGTGCGATCGCCCACCTGCACCAGGTTGAGGCTGCGCAGGTCGCCTTGGGCCAGGTCCTGCGTGTTGCGCCCGGTGCCGTTGGCGGTGTTGGGGAAGTCGAACGCGATGCGCGACGGACTGGTGATCTGGAACCCGGCCGGTACGGCTGTGGGCGCCTCTTTCAGGGTGATCCTGACCAGCACGTTGCCGCCCTGGGCGACCGCCGCGGTGACCGACTGAATCGCGTTGCCTGCCGGCGCAGCGGTCTGCGCGCGCGCGGTGGCCGCGGTCGCGACGAGCGCGACAGCAAGCATCAGCCATGCGAGCAGCCTGCCGAGTGCGTTGTCGGCTGCGATCGGGCTTCGAGGAGTCGAGCGGTTCATCGTTTTGCCTCCGATTCATCCTGCAGGAACAGTTGGGTCACGCGTTCGGTCCACTCGCCAGCGCTATCCTGGACGAGCTCCTTGAGCTTCATTCCGGTTTCGCTGATCTCCTGGATGAGTCCGAAGTTCTGGCCGATGTAGTTGTTCTGACGTACGCGGAAAAGGTTGTTGTCCGGGGTGCGCACCAGGGCGAAGACCGTGCTGCCCTGCTGCAGCGTGCCCACCATCTTCAGGTTGTCGAGCGGGAATGCCTCGAGCGGCTCGCGGCGGCGATTCAGATCGGGCGCGAGTTGCCCCTTGGTGGACTTGGCCGGTTCGATCTTGCGCGGCCGGAACGGATCCTCGAGCTCGGCCTGCGCATAGACGAATGGCTGGTAGGGATCGGCCCGGGGCAGCGGCTCGACGCGCGCGCCGCCGCCGGAGGACTTGTCGGCCTCGGCGACGAACTGCTTCAGGTCGGAGAACTGGTCCGAGCCGCAGCCGGCGAGAGCCGCCGCGATGGTCAGCACGACGATCAGCCTGAGGGAAGCGTGGAGGCGGCTCATTTCTTCTTCGCTGCGGCCTGGGCCGCCTTGCGTTGTCTGGCGATCTCGTTCTCGTCGAGATAGCGGAAGGTCTTCGCGATCGCGTCCATTGCGAGGTTGCCGTCGCGTCCCGCATTCAGCGAGATGTCGTTGAGCGTGACGATGCGCGGCAGCTGCGCGATGTCGCTCGCGAACGCGCCGAGCTCGTGATACGAACCCGTCACGCGGATGTTGATCGGCAGCTCGGCGTAGAACTCGGAGGTGGTTTCCTGCGAGGCGGGCTTGAACAGTTCGAACTGCAGGCCGCGGCCCAGACCGGCCTGGTTGATGTCGGTGAGCAGCGCGTCCATCTCCGAACGGTTGGGCAACTGCTTGAGCAGTGCACCGAAGGCCTGCTCGATGTCTTCGAGCTGTTTCTGGTAGGCCGGGAGGTTGATCGCCTGTCGTTTCTTGTCGACGAAGCTCGTGCGCAGTGTTGCTTCACGCTCGCGCAGCGTGTTGATCTCGGAGAGCTGATTGCTCCAGTCGAACCAGTAGCCGAGGAGCACCACCAGAACGAGCAGCAGCAGCAGCGAGATCGCCTTCACGGCGAGCGGCCACGATCCGATGTTCTTCGGGTCGAGTGATCTGAGTTCGTCGAGCGTCATGGCGGCAGTCTTGCGGGCGTGCGTCGGACGGGGCTAGGTCGCGGGGGCAGCGGCCGGGGCGCCCGGCGGCGGCACCGGCGGCTTCTTCGCGGCCGGGACCGGCTCCGGCTTCGGCCGCTCGAACTCCACGTTCAGGATGAATTCGTTCAGACGCTGGTTGTTGACGTTTGCCGACTTGATCTCGACCAGCGATGCACCGGCGAGCCACGGCGAAGCCTCGAGGTTGCGCAGCAGCGTGGAGACGCGCGCGTTGGACTGCGCGTACCCGACGATGTTCACGCGCGTGCCGGTCTGCTTGACCGCGCGCAGGTAGATGCCGTCGGGAAGCTGGCGCGAGAGCTGGTCGAACAGCTGGACCACCTCGGCGCGATTGGACTGCAGCGTCTCGACCACCCGCTTGCGCGCGAGCAGCTGCTGCGTCTGTTCGCGCAGTCGCCGGATCTCCTCGATCTGCTTGTCGAGCGTGGCAATCTCGCCTTCGAGGTACTTGTTGCGCGACTGCTGGTCGTCGATGCGCGCGGCGAGTACCCCGTGCACCAGCACGACGATGGTGATGCCGACCGCGAGCATTCCGGTCGCGGCGATCAGGAAGGCACGCTGTGCGGCAGCGCGCTTCATCTCGCGGTGAGGTAGCAGGTTTACGCGGATCATCGTGGCAGGTTCGGCGGGAACGGATCGTGGAGCAGAGGGGACAGCAGGGAAAGCGGTGCCGGGCGGACGAAGGAGCTGCTTTCAGGGGGAGTCGGGCTGCGACTGCGGGCGGGTCCGCAGCCTGGCCGGTCCAGCCGGCGGGAGGGGCGTGGTCAACTCGGGTCGAAGCGGCGCAGCGCCAGTCCGCAGGCCACCAGCAGCGACGGCGCATCGAGCTGCAACTGGCGCGGGCGGATCTTCGAGGACACGTCCATCTGGGAAAACGGGTTGGCGACCACCGTGCTCACCTGCGTGCGCCGACTGACCGCCCCGTCGAGGTCGGGGATCGCGGCGCAGCCGCCGGCGAGCAGGATCCTGTCGACACTGCTGTACTGGGTCGAGGTGTAGAAGAACTGGAGCACCCTCGCCACTTCCAGCGCAAGGTTGTCCATGAACGGCTGCAGCACCTCGGATTCGTAGTTTTCCGGCAGGCCGCCGTTGCGCTTGGCGATCTCGGCCTCTTCCGGGGTCAGCCCGAAGTGACGCTGGATCTCCTGCGTGAGCTGCTGGCCGCCGAACGGCTGTTCGCGCAGGTAGACCGACTCGCCGTTGCGCAGGATGTTCACGTTCATCATGCTCGTGCCCACGTCGACGATCGCGATCGTCTGATCCACGCCGCCCTCGGGCAGCTCGCGCGCGATCAGCTCGAAGGCGGCCTGCGTCGCGTAGGACTCGATGTCGACCACGATTGCCTTGAGGCCGGCGGCCTCGGCCGCCGCCACCCGGTCCTCGATCTTTTCCTTGCGCGAGGCCGCGATCAGCACCTCGACGTCATCGGCGCTGGTTGGAGACGGACCGAGGACCTGGAAGTCGAGGTTCACCTCTTCCAGCGCGAACGGGATGTACTGGTTGGCCTCGGTCTCGACCTGCAGTTCGAGTTCGTCCTCGCGCTGGCCGGCTGGCACGGAGATCTTCTTGGTGATCACTGCTGCCGCCGGCAGGGCGAGGGCGACGTTGCGCACGCGGCTGTTGAGCTTCTTCCAGCCACGCTTGAAGGAATCCGAAACCTGATCCAGATTGACGATGTTGCCGTCCACCACGGCGTCTTTCTGCAGCGGCTCGATCACGTAGCGCTCGATCCGGTAGCGCCCCTTGCCGGCGTCTTCCAGTTCGACGAACTTCACCGCCGAGGAGCTGATGTCCACACCGATCAGCGGCGGAGTCTTCGGCTGCAGGAACCGGCCGATCGCGTCGAACTTGATATCGAATTTCATGTCGGTCGTGGCGGGGGCAGGAGGGCGGCGAACGGACTGGAGGTGTCGGGGAAGGTGTCAGGGACCGGGACAGACGATCAGGAAGCGGTGCGAGGAGGTGCAGGGGCGGCAGCGCTGCGGGACACGGCTGCTGGCGGCGGCGCAGCCACGCCTGGGGCCTGCCAATCACCGGGGTCCGGCGGTGCGTCAACAGGATGCAGACGCTGGGTCAGATCCGGGGGCGCCTGCCATTACTGCATAATTCAGATTAAAGCCTAGCAACAACTATTTGGACTGTAAAGTGTTTTTTCCCGGGCAGTACAACTATGTCGAGGCCGATTGTCTCTTTTTCGTGTCGCTCTGGTCAGCTTTGCGACTGTCCGGACGGCAACTCCGGGGCGCACCGGCCGTTCGGTCGGTCGCGCTGGACATCGGCCTATAATCGATGATGCTCAAGCGCTCGCTGCTGATCGTGGGCCTGGTTTGCGCCGGCGCAGCCCTGCTCGCAGCGCTGGTGGTGGGGTTCGCCGCCGCCGTGGCCTACCCCAACCTGCCCTCGCTCGAGGCCCTTACCGACTACCGGCCCAAGGTACCGCTGCGCGTGTTCAGCGCCGACGGCAGGCTGCTCGGGGAGTTCGGCGAGGAGCGGCGCGCCGTGGTGAAGATCCAGGCCGTGCCCGACCTCATGAAGAAGGCGATCCTCGCGGCCGAGGACGAACGCTTCTACGAGCATGGCGGCATCGATTACCTTGGGGTGTTGCGCGCGGTCATCTCCAACTTCACCGCCGGCGGCGCGCGGCAGGGCGCGAGCACGATCACCATGCAGGTGGCCCGCAACTTCTTTCTGAGCCGGGAGAAGACGTTCACGCGGAAGTTTCACGAGGCACTGCTCGCTTTCAAGATCGAATCGAGTCTCACCAAGGACCAGATACTCGAGCTGTACGTCAACCAGATCTTCCTGGGGCAGCGCGCGTACGGGTTTGCCGCGGCTGCGCAGACGTATTTCGGCAAGCCGCTGGAACAACTTGAGGTGGCAGAGATGGCGATGCTCGCCGGTCTGCCCAAGGCACCGTCGCGGTTCAACCCGGTGGTCAACCCGCAGCGGGCGAAGCTGCGCCAGCGCTACATCCTGCGCCGGATGGCCGAGCTGGGCTACATCACCGCCGAGCAGCTCGCGGCTGCGGAGAACTTCCCGCTGCCGGCGCGGCGCGAGGGTACGGAGACGACCGTTCACGCGGATTACATCGCCGAGATGGTGCGGCAGGTGATGTTCGACCGCTTCAAGGACGAGGCCTACACGCGTGGCCTGCAGGTGCACACCACGGTGCTCAGCGAACACCAGCTC